>NZ_JBFAMR010000036.1:48721-82033 GCF_040656595.1 Actinoplanes sp. NPDC049802 | reverse complement strand
AGACCGCGACCGCCGACGCGTTCACCACGATGGCCGGCAGGTAGGGGACGTCGGATGCGTGCCGTCCCAGATCGATCAGGACGGCGCACTGTTCGCCTCAGCCCGGCGGGGGCGGCAGAGGCTTGACCGGGCAGGTGCTCGCGTGGCGCCACGGGACGGTGGGAGGGTTTCGGGACTTCTCAGCCCGTACCGAAAAGGGCTTGATGTTCTGGGGAAGCCGGTCAGGGCAGGAACAGGGGCATCGCGGCGGTGAGCTGGGCGCGCCAGTGGGGGAGCGGGTCGACGCCCGTTCCGGACCAGCGGCCGTGGGACAGGACGCTGTAGGCGGGGCGGCGGGCCGGGCGCGGGAAGCGGTCGCTCGTGGTGGGGCGGATGCGCCGGGGGTCGAGGCCGGCCTCTTCGAAGACGGCGCGGGCCAGACCGAACCAGGTGGTGGAGCCGGCGGCGGTGCCGTGGTACGCGCCGGGGGCGGCATCGCCGGAGGCGGCGGCTCGGGCCAGGGCGACCAGTTGCCGGGCCAGGGCGTAGGACCAGGTGGGTGGACCTTGCTGGTCGTCGACCACGTCGAGGGTGTCGCGGGTGGCGGCGAGGGTGAGCATGGTCCGGACGAAGTTGGGGCCGTGGGCGCCGTAGAGCCAGGCGGTACGGACGACGTAACCGCCGGATTCGAGGACCGCCCGTTCGCCGGCCGCCTTGCCGCGGCCGTAGGCGCTGAGCGGGGCGTGCGGGGTGTCCTCGGGGATCGGCGTGGTCGCGGAGCCGTCGAAGACGTAGTCGGTGGAGACGTGGATCAGGCGTTTGCCGGCCGTGTACGCGAGCAGCCGCACGGCGTGCCCGTTGATCGCGGTGGCGCTCTGTTCGTCGGTCTCGGCACCGTCGACGTCGGTCCAGGCCGCGGCGTTGAGGACGATGTCGGCGCCGGCCACCGCGTCGCGGACCTCGACCGGGTCGGTGATGTCCAGGTCGGCGCGGGTGGCGGCGACCACCGCGGTCTCACCGGACTCGGCCAGGACGGTCCGCAGGTCACGGCCGAGCATGCCGCCGGCGCCGGTGATCAGCCAGCGCGCGCTGGTGGCGGGGCCGGGCATCAGAGGCCGGCCCGGGACTTCAGCGGCTCCCACCAGGCGCGGTTGTCGCGGTACCAGGCGACCGTGGCGGCGAGGCCCTGGTCGAGGGTGACCTGCGGGTGGTAGCCCAGCTCCTCGCTGATCTTGGTGATGTCCAGCGAGTAGCGGCGGTCGTGGCCCTTGCGGTCGGCGACCGGGCGGACCATGTCCCATCCGGCGCCGCACGCCTCCAGCAGGCGGCCGGTGAGTTCGCGGTTGGACAGCTCGGTGCCGCCGCCGATGTGGTAGATCTCGCCGGCCCGGCCCTTCTCCAGGACGAGCTGGATGCCGCGGCAGTGGTCGGCGACGTGCAGCCAGTCGCGGACGTTGCCGCCGTCGCCGTAGAGCGGGACCGGTTCGCCGTCCAGCAGGTTGGTGACGAAGAGCGGGATGACCTTCTCCGGGAACTGGTGCGGCCCGTAGTTGTTGGAGCAGCGGGTGACCACCACGTCCATGCCGTGGGTGCGGTGCGCAGCGAGGGCGAGCAGGTCGGAGCCGGCCTTGGAGGCGGCGTAGGGCGAGTTCGGCGCGAGCGGCCACGTCTCGGTCCAGGAGCCTTCGGCGATCGAGCCGTACACCTCGTCGGTGGAGACGTGCACGAAGCGGCCGATCCCGGCGGCGCGGGCCTCGTCGAGGAGGATCTGCGTGCCGAGCACGTTGGTGGTCACGAACGGCAGCGCGCCCGAAATCGAACGGTCCACGTGGGATTCGGCGGCGAAATGAACGACCGCGTCGTGCCCGGGAAGCAGTTCCCGCAGAAGACCTGAATCGGAAATGTCACCCTGCACGAAACGCAGTCGGGAATCCGACAGTGGCAGGTTGTCACGATTTCCGGAATAGGACAACAGATCCAGAACGGTCACCGACGCGCCGCCCATCCCTGCATACTCGTCCTGCAAGAGGGCCCTGACGTAGGCCGATCCGATGAAGCCGGCACCACCGGTCACGAAAATATGCACGAGTGGCGAGTGTAGACGGTCGGCGGACCCTGATTAGGGTCGCCCGGTGCGCGGAATTCTTCTCGCCGGGGGGACCGGCTCACGGCTCTGGCCGATCACCATGGCCATGTCCAAACAGCTGATGCCCATCTTCGACAAGCCGATGATCTACTACCCGCTGACCACTCTGGTGTCGGCCGGGATCCGCGAGATCCTGGTGATCACCACCCCTGAGGACCAACCGCACTTCCTCCGCCTGCTCGGTGACGGCAGCCGGTTCGGGCTGGACCTGAGCTACGCCGTGCAGCCGCGGCCGGACGGGATCGCCGAGGCGTTCCGGATCGGCGCCGGCTTCATCGGTGACCAGCCGGTCGCGCTGATCCTCGGTGACAACATCTTCCACGGGCTGGGCGGCTTCACCGAGCCGTCGGGCGGGCGGGTGTACGCCTACCCGGTGGCCGACCCGGAGCGCTACGGCGTCGTGGAGTTCGACGACGACGGCCGGGTGCTGTCGATCGAGGAGAAGCCCGAGAAGCCCAAGTCGACGTACGTGGTGCCCGGCCTGTATTTCTACGACGCCGACGTGGTGGAGGTCGCCGCCCGGCTGGTGCCGAGCGACCGCGGCGAGCTGGAGATCACCGCGGTGAACGAGGAGTACCTGCGGCAGGGCCGGCTCGACGTGACGGTGCTGGACCGCGGCACGGTGTGGCTGGACACCGGCACGTTCCAGTCGATGGTGCAGGCGTCGGAGTACGTACGGGTGATCGAGGAGCGACAGGGTTTGAAGATCGGCTGTGTCGAGGAGGTGGCCTGGCGGGCCGGCTTCATCTCCGATGATCAGTTGCGTGAGCTGGCCGAACCGCTGCTGAAGAGCGGGTACGGGCAGTACCTCGTACGCCTGCTGGACGGGGGGCGCAGGTGAAGATCCGCCCGCTGGGAATCGAGGGCGCCTTCGAGGTGACCCCGGCGCAGCACGGTGACGACCGGGGCCGGTTCCTGGAGTGGTACCGGTTCGACGCGCTGGCCGAGGCGGTCGGGCACCCGCTGGATCTGGCGCAGGCGAACCTGTCGACGTCGGTGCGCGGTGTGGTCCGGGGCATCCATTTCGCCGACGTGCCCCCGGGCCAGGCGAAGTACGTGACGTGTGTGGCCGGCGCGGTCCTCGACGTGATCGTGGACATCCGTGTCGGATCGCCGACGTTCGGTTCCTGGGAAGCGGTCCGGCTGGACGACGAGGACCGGCGTGCCGTCTATCTGGCCGAGGGGCTGGGGCACGGGTTCTGCGCGCTGACCGAGGGGGCGACGGTGGCGTACCTGTGTTCGTCCACCTACCGCCCGGGGCACGAGCACGGGATTCATCCACTTGATCCTGAACTCGGGATTGCCTGGCCGGTGGGGGAGCCCGTACTGTCCGCCAAGGACGCCGCCGCGCCGAGTCTGTGGGAGGCCGGCGCGAAAGATCTGCTTCCGCGTTACGAAACATGTAACAGCTTTGTCGAATCATTGCGTCAGATTGGCGACAGTCGATAATTCGAAAGCCGGTAAGTCCGAGTTGGACGGTTCCGACACATCGGTTCCCGGCATCCTCCGAATCGCCAGTTCCATCGAACGGAAAGCTGTAGCGCGGACCCGGGCACATTGAGAGTCTGTCTCATGTGTCCTGTGGGTTTCGTCCGCGGGAAGGTTCCGGTGCGTCCGAGCGCCCGGATTAGTGGATCATGAGTCCAACGCAGTGTGGGGGCAAGGCGTGCAGACAATTGAATCCGTGGAGACCGTCGACCTAGCGGCCACGGCTTCGCAGCTCAAGGCCCGCTCCAAAGCCAGTGCGGCCCGCACCGGGTGGCAGAGCCGGTATGCCTGGACCCTTTATCTCATCGACTTCGCGGTCGGCCTCAGCGCCGCCTCCTGGGCGCTGTTGCTGCGCTTCGGGGCCTCCGGCGCCGAACCCCGGCAGCGCGATTACCTACTGTTGACGCTGCTATTACCGATCGCTTGGGTGGCCTGTCTTGCGATCAACCGAGCGTATGAACCACGTCACCTCTTCGTAGGCACCGAGGAGTACGCCCGGGTATTCCGCGCCGGATTGGCCCTGACCGCCGGGTTGGCCATTGTCTCTTTCGCGTTCGATCTGCGTTTGGCTCGCGGCTATGTGCTCATCGCCATGCCGCTCGCCATCCTGGTCGACCTCGGCGCCCGCTACGTCTTCCGGCAGCGCCTGCACCGGGCCTGGGCCCACGGCCGGCGGCTGAACCGGGTGGTGCTGGTCGGCCACGAGCGTGCCGTCATCGACATGACCCGGCGGCTGAGCCGCGAGCGTTACCACGGCCTCGGCGTGATCGGCGCGTGCCTGCCGCCCGGCCCGGCCCGCAGCACCGCCACCCCGGGACTGCCCCCGCTGTACGGGACGTTCGACGATGTCGCCACCGCGGTCGCCCGGTCCGACGCCGACACCGTCATCGTGCTCTCCTGCCCGGAGATCGACGGTCCCGCGCTGCGCCGCCTCGCCTGGCAGCTGGAACGCGACGACGTCGACCTGATCGTGGCCAGCACCCTGGTCGACGTGGCCGGTGACCGCACCACCATCCGCCCGGTCGACGGCCTGCCGATGCTGCACGTCGAGCACCCGCGGCTCAAGGGCAGCGCCCGCGTGGCCAAGGAGGTCTCCGACCGGGTCGGCGCCTTGGCGCTGCTGATCCTCGCCTCGCCGGTGCTCGCGGTGGTCGCCGCCCTGGTCCGGTTCCTGCCCGGCGGCCGCGGCCCGGCCGTCTTCAAACAGGAGCGGGTCGGCAAGGACGGCCGGCTGTTCACCCTCTACAAGTTCCGCACCATGCAGGTCGACGCCGAGGCGAAACTGTTCGAGCTGGGCGACCTCAACGACACCGACGGCGCGCTGTTCAAGATGCGGTCCGACCCACGGATCACCCCGATCGGCCGCTGGCTGCGCCGGTTCTCCATCGACGAGCTTCCCCAGCTGGTCAACGTGGTGAAGGGCGACATGTCACTGGTCGGCCCGCGCCCGCCGCTGCCCAGGGAGGTCGCCGACTACCCGGCCGACATGCGGCGCCGGCTCGTGGTGAAACCCGGCCTCACCGGCCTGTGGCAGGTCTCCGGACGGTCCGACCTGTCCTGGGAGGAGTCGATCCGGCTCGACCTCACCTACGTGGAGAACTGGTCGCTCGCCATGGACCTGGCCATCCTCTTCCGGACGGTCAGCGCGGTGGTGCGCAGCTCGGGGGCGTACTGATGAGGCTGACCGTCATCGGCACCGGCTACCTCGGCGCCACGCACGCCATCTGCATGGCCGTCATGGGCTACGAGGTCCTCGGCGTCGACGTCGACACCGCCAAGATCGAGAAGCTGGCGTCCGGGCAGGTGCCGTTCTTCGAACCCGGCCTGCCCGAACTGCTCACCAAGGCCCTGGAGTCCGGGCGGCTCCGGTTCACCACCTCGTTCGCCGAGGCCGGCGACTTCGGCGACGTGCATTTCATCTGCGTGGGCACGCCCCAGCGGGCGGATTCCGAGGCCGCCGATCTGACGTACGTGGACGCGGCCGTCACCTCGCTCGCCCCGCACCTGCGCCGGCGCACCCTGGTGGCCGGCAAGTCCACCGTCCCGGTCGGCACCGCGGCCCGCCTCGCCGGGCTGCTGCGTGAGCTCGCCCCGGCCGGCGACGGCGCGGAGCTGGCGTGGAACCCGGAATTCCTGCGGGAGGGCTTCGCCGTCGACGACACGATGAGACCCGACCGGCTCGTCTTCGGCGTCACCTCGGCGTGGGCCGAGCAGCGCCTGCGCGACGCCTTCGAGCCGGTGCTCGCCCAGGGCGTACCGGTGAAGGTGACCGATCTGCAGACCGCCGAACTGGTGAAGGTGGCGGCCAACTCGTTCCTGGCCACCAAGATCTCCTACATCAACGCGATGGCCGAGATCTGTGAGGCCACCGGCGCCGACGTGCACGACCTGGCCGAGGCACTGGCCTACGACGACCGGATCGGCGGCCGGTTCCTGCGGCCCGGGCTCGGGTTCGGCGGCGGCTGCCTGCCCAAGGACATCCGGGCGTTCGCCCACCGGGCCGAGGAGCTGGGCGTCGGCCAGGCGGTCGGGTTCCTGCGCGAGATCGACGGCATCAACCGGCGGCGCCGCGCCCGTACCGTCGACCTGGTCGTGGAGATCTGCGGCGGTGACGTCGCCGGCAAGCGGGTCGCCGCGCTCGGCGCCGCGTTCAAGCCCAACTCCGACGACATCCGCGACGCGCCCGCCCTCGACGTGGCCGAGCGGCTGCGCGCGGCCGGCGCCACGGTGGTCGTCTACGACCCCGCCGCGATGGAGAGCGCCCGGCGTGCCCACCCCCGCCTGGAGTACGCGACCAGCGCCCTGGACGCGGCCCGCGACGCCGACGTGGTGGTGCTGCTGACCGAGTGGAACGAGTTCCGCGAGATCGAGCCGTCCGCCATGGCCACCGTGGTCCACCAGCTCAAGATCGTCGATGGCCGGCACGCGCTCGATCCGGTCGGCTGGCGGGCCGCCGGCTGGGAGTACCGCGCGCTCGGCCGGCCCACCGTTCAAGGAGCATGAGAACAGTGAAGATTTCCGTGGTCCGCCCGGACGAGCTGGGCCCCGGTGAGCTGGCGGCCTGGCGGCAGTTCCAGAAGGACCGGCCCGCTCTGCAGAACCCCTTCCTCGCGCCGGAGTTCACCCTCGCCGTCGCCCGGCACCGGCCCACCGCCCGGGTCGCCGTGTGCGAGGACGCCGACGGCATCGCCGGATTCTTTCCGTACGAGGTGCGCGGCCGGATGATCGGGGTGCCCATCGGCGCCGGGATCACCGACTGCCAGGGCCTCGTGCACCGTGACGGGTTCACCTGGGACGCGGCCGCACTGCTCAAGGCCTGCCGCCTGCCGGTGTGGGAGTTCGACCACCTGATGGCCGGACAGGAGCCGTTCGCGCCGTTCCACACCGAGCGGGCCGGCTCGCCGCTGATCAGCCTGGCCGACGGCTACCAGGCGTACGTCGCCGACCGCAACCGGACCGGCGACGTCGTCAAACAGACCCTGCGCAAGCAGCGCAAGATGGCCCGCGAGGTCGGCGCCGAACGCTTCGAGTGGGACGACCGCGACCCGGCCGCACTGGCCGCGCTGCGGGAGTGGAAAGGCGCCCAGTACCGGCGCACCCAGCAGTACGACCGGTTCACCACCGGTTGGATCGAGGGCGTGCTGGAGGAACTGCTGGCGTCGGGCTCCGACGACTGCCGCGCGGTCGTCTCCACCGTCTGGGCCGGGGACCGCCCGGTCGCCGCCCACCTCGGTCTGCGCAGCCAGTCGGTGCTCGCCTACTGGTTCCCGTCGTACGACGTGGACCTCTCGCGCTACTCGGCCGGCATCCTGCTGTGCTTGCGGATGGCCGAGGCCGGAGCCGCCGACGGCATCCGGCACATCGACCTCGGTAAGTCGGAGGCGCTCTACAAGACCCGCCTGGCGAACGGCGAGACCCCGGTCGCGGCGGGCCGGGTCGGCAGGTCCTGGACGGTCGCCACCGCCCGGCGCACCCAGTCGGCGGTGTCCCGCACGATCAAGCAGGGTGCGCTCGGCGAGAAACTGAAGAGCGGCCGCACCGGCAGGGTGCTCCGCGGACTGAAGGCGAGGCTGGCCGCGCGATGACGATTCTTGTCGCCGTCGTCACGTACAACAGCGAGCGGCTGATCGCCGACCTGATCGCCGGGCTGAAGGTCGGCCTCGCCGGCCTGAGGTGGCATCTCACGGTCGCCGACAACGACTCCAGGGACGGCAGCGTCGCCGCGGTCCGGCGGCTCGCGCCGGATGCGACAGTGGTCGAGATGGGCCGCAACGCCGGCTACGCGGCCGGGATCAACGCGGCGGTCGCCGCCTCCCCGGCACACGAGGCGATCCTCGTCCTCAACCCCGACGTGCGCCTCACACCCGGCTGCGTGTCCCGGCTCGCCGAGGCGCTGAAGGAACCCGGGACCGGCATCGCGGTGCCGAACATCGTCGACGGCGACGGGAAGCTGATCTACACGATGCGCCGGGAGCCGAGCGTGCTGCGCACCCTCGGCGACGCCCTGCTGGGCGCGCGCCGGGCCGGCCGGTTCCCGCTGCTCGGCGAGGTCGTCGCCGACGAGCGGTGGTATGCGTCGGAGCGGTTCACCGACTGGGCCGAAGGCTCCACCATGCTGGTCAGCGCCGAGTGCTGGCAGCGGTGCGGGCCGTGGGACGAGTCGTTCTTCCTCTACTCCGAGGAGACCGACTTCGCGTTGCGAGCCCGGGACGCCGGCCTGCGGACCCGCTACGTGCCGGAGGCGAAAGCGACCCACCTGGAAGGCGACTCGCGGGTCTCGCCCGGCCTGTGGGCGCTGCTGACGCTCAACAAGGTGCGGCTGCACCGGCGGCGGCACGGCCGGGCGCGGGCCGGCGCCTTCTGGGCGGCGCTGTTTCTGCGCGAGTCGAGCCGGGCCCTGCTGGGCAAGAAACCGAGCCGGGCCGCCACCCGCGACCTGCTGAGCCCGTCACGCCTGCGCGAGACGCCCGGCCCGGCCAGCGTGACCCGGCACGCCTAGCGTCAACCTCGTCTCGCCTCAGATCACGTGGCGTGCGGGCCGCAGCAGAGTCAGCGCGCGCAGCGCCTCGGCGCGGGAGATCGGCTGGTCGTCCTCGGCCTGGACGGCCAGCGCCATCTCGATCGCCTGACGGATCCACGTGGTCTTGGGGACCTCGGCGGCCTTGGCGGCGGTGGCGACCGCCTCGTCGAGCTCGACCGGCAGCCGTAGCGAACGGACCACCATGACGGCCGAGCCGGTCGGCGGCAGCGCGTCGAGCAGCTCCGCCTCCTGCTGTGGCGTGGGGGCGGGCTCGAAGGTCAGCCCGGCCATGAACGCGGACAGATCCTCGGGTGTGCGGGGCATCTCGGCTTTTCCGCTCATCGTGACTCCTCCCACCGGCTGAACTCGATCAGCTCCCCATCGGCCATGTCCCGGGCTCCGATGATCTTCCAGGTGAAGCCGGTGACGTGGTAGACCGCGACGACGAGTGGACGGCCGGCGTCGGTGCGCCCCCACACGGTCAGCACGGGAACGCCGGTGGCGCTCCTCGCCCGCCTGGGCCAGCGTCGCTTGGCCTCCAGCGTCTGCCACACCTCGTAGGGCTCGATGCCCACGAGCGCGGCCAACGCCCAGTCCTCCCACTCATACGGCACACCCCGAGCGTACTACGCGCGTATTACCGCTTCCGCTTTCCGGCATTTTCCCGGTACGCCTACGTGAACCGCCCGAGGCAGGCGGCGATCCAGCTGCCCGGTCCCGCCATTGCCGCCCCCGCCGGGCTGAGCCAGATCGCCGTCTGCCCCGGACGGTTCGGGCAGGCGTACCGGAAAGGGGCTTGATTCAGCGCCAGCGTTTGACGGTGGTGGCGGCAGCGTTGCGGAGACGGACCGGGAGGCGGCGGGAGCGTTCGACGGCCGCGCGCACCGTGGACGGGGTGTCGTCGCGGTAGACGCTGAAGCGGGGCTGGAGCCAGCTGCCGGGCCGGGCCGGGCGACGGTCGCTGGTGAAGACCGTGGTGTAGCCGAGGCGGCGCAGCGAGGTCAGAGCGCCGCGGTCGTAGCGGCCCAGCGGGCAGGCGGCGCGGGTGACCGGCTGCCCGGTCGCGGCGGCGATCCGGTCGCGGGCCTCGGCCAGTTCCTCATGGGCGGAGGCCGGGTTCATGGCACGCCACGGGTGGTGCCACATGCCGTGGTTGCCGACCGGCATGCCGTTCTTCACCAGGGTGCGCAGATCCGCCTCGCCGAGGCTGCCGTTCTGGTCGAGACGCCCGGCGAGGACGAAGAACTCGGCGGTCAGGCCGCGTTCCAGCAGGGCGGGCAGGGCGATGTCGACGTCGGAGGAGTTGCTGTCGTCGAAACTCAGGTTCACGTGCGGCCACGAGGTGACCTCGTCGAGGATGGCGGTGAACCGGTCCTCGGTGATCCAGTAGTGTTCCTCGCCCGCCTCCAGTTCCCGCCGCGGCTCGCCGATGCCGTGGAACAGGATGTTGACGTGCTCAGGCATGGGCGCCTTCCTGGCGGGTCGAGTCGTCGCGGAGCCAGCCGGTGTCCGGGCGCCGCTTGGCCTGGGCGGCCGCGTAGACGGTGATGGCGACGTAGCAGACCGCGGCCGGGGCCAGCCAGGGGCGGCGCAGCACGACGTCCTTGAGCCAGGAGGAGCGGCCGGGCGCGCGTACCTCCGTCTTGATCTCGCCGTTCGCCGCGGCCGCGCGCATCGCGGCGTTGCCGGCCCGGACCCGGATCAGCCGGCGGACCAGGTCCCGGGTGCGCCGTGGCGTGGCCACCACCGACGGCACCGACTCCACCTGGCGTTTCTCGCTCGCGGTGAACAGTGAGTCGACGAACAGGTCGTCGGCCACCATGTCCGGGAAACGGTCGAAACGGGCCCGCCCGGCCTCGGACAGCACGATCACGCCCCGGCCGAACAGGCCGGTCCGCAGCGCGGGCAGGTGCCGGTGCACGGCGAAGTAGGCGCGGACCGGCAGCGGGCGGCCGGTCAGGTCGAGGTCGCGGCGGGCGGTCGCGGCCAGCGCCGGGGCGGTCGCCGCGGCGGCCAGCGCGCGCAGCCCGTCGGTGCTGAGCATGATGTCGGCGTCCAGGTAGACGCGGGGGAAACCCACGGCGGCCGCGTCGCCCGCGTTGAGGGCGCCGGGTTTGCCGGGGTCCGGCAGATCCAGGACGCGTACGCCCCGCGCCGTCGCCACCCGCACGGTCTCGTCGGTGCAGCCGTTGGCGGCCACGGTCACGTCGAACTCGCCGGGCCTCGCGTCGGCCAGCAGACTGTCCAGGCACTGGCCGATCACCGCGGCCTCGTTGTGCGCGGCGATGACGACGCTCGTCACGAGGCTTCCGTACGGCTGGGCGTGCCGTCCTCGGCCGGTCTGCGCTGGCCGGGGATGCGGACCGGGCCGGTCCCGGCGGGCAGATGCCGGGCGAGCAGCCGGCGCCAGACCGCCACGTACTTCTCCGCCTGATGTTCCCAGGACAGGAAGTCCCGGAACCGTTCGCGGCCGGCCTCGTGCATCCGCGCGCGTTCGGCCGGGTCGTCGAGCAGCGCGCTGATCGCCTGGGCGAACTCGGCGGGCTCGCCGGTCGGCACGTACACCCCGGCGGCGCCGACGGTGGCCCGGGTCTCGATCAGGTCGGCGGCCACCACCGGCACGCCGCGGCCCAGGTATTCGACTGTCTTGGCCATGGTGGAGAGCTGGTTCATCCGGGTCGGCAGGTCGGGCTGGATCGCCACGGTGGCGTCGCGCAGCAGCGCGTCCACCTCCGGGCCGTCGAGCCAGCCGGTGAACTCGACGACGTCGGTGAGCCCGCGGTCGGCGGTCAGCTTGCGCAGCGCGGAGGCGGTCTCGCCGTCACCGGCCAGCACCATCCGCCAGTCGGCGCGGCCGCGCAGCCGGGTCAGCTCCTCGGCCGCCAGGACGGCGCCCTCGACGTTGTCCTGTGGGCCGAAGACGCCCAGGTAGACGACGCGGTGCGGCCCTTCGGCCCGGTCACCGGCGACCGCCCCGGCCTTCTTCGCGATCTCGGCGTGGGCGGGCCCGTTGCGCACCACGGTCACCTTCTCCGGGCGCACCCCACGGCGTACGGCGTTGTCCTTGAACGACTCGTTGGTGGCGAACACCTCGGTGGCGGTCCGCAGTGTGAGCCATTCGAAGGCCACCAGCAGGCGGGACACCAGCGGGTTCGGGTCGCCGCCGCGGGAGACGTACACCTCGGGGGAGAGATCGTGGTGGTCGAACACCCACGGCCGGCGCAGGGCGCGCAGCAGCAGCGCGAGCGGGAAGTAGACGTCCGGTGGGTTGCACACCTGGACGGCCTGGGCGCGGCCCCGGACCAGTTCGCCGACCAACCGGACGGTGATCCACAGGAACGACCAGAGGAACTCGGCGGCGAACGACAGGACGCCGCTGCCGTAGACGATCACCGGGTAGGGCCGCAGCCGGGTGCGCTCGCTGCCCGGCAGGACGGTGAGGCTCTTGTCGCCGCGTGGCGCGATGACCGTGACGTCGAAGCCGGCGGCCTCGAGGCTGAGGCACTCGCGGATGACCCGTCGATCCTTCTCGGCGGGCAGATTCGCCACCAGGATCGTGACACTGGGTCGCCGGTTCTTCAATCCGATCACCCCGTTCGGCGGCACCTAGCTGACGCGAACAACATTCCAGAGAAGT
This sequence comes from Actinoplanes sp. NPDC049802, assembly GCF_040656595.1. Classification (NCBI taxonomy): domain Bacteria; kingdom Bacillati; phylum Actinomycetota; class Actinomycetes; order Micromonosporales; family Micromonosporaceae; genus Actinoplanes; species Actinoplanes sp. NPDC049802. The sequence continues at coordinate 69,763 of NZ_JBFAMR010000036.1, read as the reverse complement.
CCTCGCGTAGACATGTCGCGTCGTCTACAGCTATTGGGCTGAACGGACCAGGTGATCGGTCCACTTCGGGGAATCTATCGTGGACAGAGGCCCTGTGGACCGGCGGCGGCGCTGAGTGATCGCCTCGTCTGTCCACAATGTGACAGCGGCCGTTCCCAGCATTCCGAGGAGTGCGACGCCCATCAATGACCTGACCGCCGAGTGGGTCAGCAGGGTGGAGGTCGGTGGCACGAGCGGCGCCACCGTGATCCGGAGATCCTTCTTCACGTTCCACTCGTCCTGCATGGCGTCCAGCTCGCTCTCGAAGGTGGCGCGCAAGATCTTGAGGGCGCGCAGACCGCCTTCCTTGTCGGTGCTGACGTTGCTGATCGACATCGATCCGATCACGTACCTGGGCTGCTGCCGGGTCCCGGTGTTGCGGGGCTCGAACCGGTAGGTGCCGGTCACGCCCTTGGCGAGGAACATCTCCCGGGCGTCCGCGGTGTTCAGCCGGTTGGCCACGGCGGCCGCGGTGATCGCGATCGACGGGTACAGGCCGGTGACCGGGTTGGGCGCGTACTGCGAGACCGGTGGCTGGATCATCAGGACCTCGGAGGCGAGGAACCGGTCCTGGGTGCGGACCGCCGGAAGAATCACCAGAGCGGTGACCGCCGCCCCGGCGACGACCAGATACCAGCGGCGCTTGAGAGCACCGACCATGTCGGACAGAAACATCGCTACGCTTTAGCCTGCGAAGAGGAATCTTGTCAACCTCGATTGCGAGCGGGGATCCGATAGCCACCATCGCGATCGTCGTATAGCTTGGCGACCGGGTATCGGGGGCTGCCACTGTGTTCGGTGCTCCGATGTGGAGATCCGTAACGACTGATGAACGGTCCTGACGGAAATTTGGAGAGGCGTCCGTGGACCTCGGCGAGATCCTGAGCATTCTGCGTTCCCGCTGGTACATCGTCGTGCCGATGTTGCTTCTGGCGGTCGGGCTCGGCGGCACGACCTATGCCGTGGTTCCGACGACCTATTCGACCTACACCATGATCAGTCTGCTGAGCGCGCCGGCGGCCACCACCACCGCGACCCAGGGGCAGGACAACCCGTTCCTCAACTTCAACGGCTCGCTCGTGGCCACCGCCGACTTCCTCGGCCGCCGGCTGCAGTCGACCGACACGGTGCTGGCGCTGAAGCAGGCCGGGCTCACCGAGGAGTACGAGGTCGCTCTCGCCGAGAACGCTCAGGGCCCGTTCCTCACCCTCACCCTGACCGGCACCGACCGAGCGCACCTGCTCGCCTCCGCGACCATGCTCGCCGAGTACGCCGACGACACCCTCCTGAGGATTCAGCGGGAGAACGGCGTGGCCGAACGGGACCGGATCAAGCTGACCCAGGTCATCCCGCCGCAGAAGCCGGAGGCCGAGACCAAGGAGAAGCTCCAGCCGGTGATCGTGGTCGGCGGCGGCATCGCGGCGCTCGGCCTCATGATCACTTTCATCGTGGAGAGCATGAGCCGGGCCAAGCGGCGCCGGAAGGCCCTGGCCGAGGGCGGCGCCCCGGAGCCGGCCGCGGCGACCGGCGCGGCGTCCGCGACCCCCGACATCGAGGGCACCCAGGTCATCCAGATCCCACCGAGGGTCGCGGTCGTGCAGCCGCAGCCGCAGCCGCAGCCGCAGCCGCAGCCGCAGCCGCAGCAGCCGCAGCCACAGCAGCAGTCGTCGCCGGCGGAGAAGACGCAGCGGCTGGTCCTGCCACCTCGTACCGGCCGGGCCAGCCGGCCCGGACCGCTTCCCAGGACCTACCAGTCGAACGGCGTGGACCGCAGGGGCCAGCAGGATGCAAACCGCGTCAACGGAAGCTGAGGCTCGCGGCCCGGTCGCCCCGCGGCGCCGCGCCGGCCGTCTCTACCGCTCCCAGCAGCGTCTTCGCAAGCTCGGCCCGGACTCGCTGCTCGCCGTCTACATCGTGCTGCTGCTGGTCCTGCCGGCCCGGCTGGTGGTCGAGAGCATCGGCGCGTCCGGCACGGTGGCGAACCTGTTCCTGCTGGCCACCCTGCTGTGGTTCGGGGTGAGCTGGCTGATGCGGCGGGCGTCGACGGCCCCCGGCACACGGCTGCCGCGCCTCGCCCTGTTCGGCTACTGCGTGGCGGTGCTGCTGGCGTACGTGGCGGTCGGCCGCCGGGACGCCGACGTGATGGAGTACAGCGCCGCCGACCGGGCCCTGCTCCAGCTGCTCATCTGGCTGCCTCTGGTGCTGCTGGCCACGTCGCTGACCGAGTACCGGCAGATCGACCGTCTGCTGCGCCTCTACGTCCGGCTGTGCGCCGCGATGGCGGCCCTCGCGATGCTCGAGTTCGTCTTCAAGATGAGCCTCACCTCGTGGATCGTGATTCCGGGCCTGGCGAACAACGCGCAGGCCGAGCTGATCAGCCGGGGCGACTTCGTCCGGCCGATCGCTACCGCCTCGAACACCCTGGAACTCGCCTCCACCCTGGTGATCGCACTGCCGTTCGCCATCCAGCAGGCCTTCCACGGCGAGGGCCGCAACACCTGGCGCCGGTGGGTGCCGGTCGCGCTGATCTCGCTGGCGGCGATGATGACCGTCTCGCGTACGTCGGTGATCGGTCTCGTGATCGTCCTGCTCGCGCTGATGCCGACCTGGCCGGCCGAACGGGTGGGCAAGACGTTCCTGGTGCTGATCCCGGCCCTGGGCGTCACCCGGGTGGTGGTGCCCGGCCTGCTCGGCACGCTGATCGGGCTCTTCAGCGCGATGCTCGACGGCGGCGACAACAGCACCCAGTCCCGGGAGGCCACCAGCGCCGAGGTGGACGAGTTCCTGGCCGGGTACGAGTGGTTCGGCCGTGGCCCCGGGACGTTCCTGCCGGACCTGTACCGCTACACCGACAACCAGTACCTTCTGGCCCGGCTGGAGATCGGCGTCGTCGGCCTGATCGCCATCCTGGCCATCTATGTGACGATCATCCACTGTGGTGGTGCGGGCCGTCGCCGCTGCACCGATCCGGCACGCCGGGAGACCGGTCAGGGCTTTGTGGCCGTAGGGTTCGTGCTCCTCGTCGTAACGGCCACATTCGACACTCTGAGCTTCCCGATCGTGGCCGGATCCACTTTCCTCATGTTGGGCCTTTCGGGTGCGTACCTCGGCGTGGCTCGCCGCGAACAGGCGATGATCGGAGAACTCCCACAGTGACCTTTTTTCAACGCGGCGAGGGCGGCACGGCCCGGAGCCGCCCGGCGAGTCCGGCCCGAAGCCAGGTTGAAAACGGTTCATCGGCGGACCTGAACCGCCGGGTGTCCACGGCTGCCCGGTGGAGCCTGATCAACACCATCGTGCGCCGGGTGGGCACCTTCGCCTCCGGTGTGGTTCTGGCCCGCCTGTTCTTCGGCCCGTACGAGTGGGGCCTCTACGCGGTCGGCCTGCTGGTCCTGGCGATGATCCTGTCGCTCAACGAGATGGGCGTCAGCCTGGCCCTGGTGCGCTGGGAAGGCGACATCAAACGGTTCGCCCCGACCGTGCTGACCCTCTCCACGCTCAGCAGCACCGCCTTCTACCTGGTGCTGTACTTCTCCGCGCCGACCGTGGCGGACCTGCTCGGCTCGCCCGAGGCCACCACGATGCTGCGGGTGCTGTGCATCAGCGTGATCATCGACGGCATCGCGTGCGTCCCGCTGGGCCGACTGAACCGGGAGTTCCAGCAGTTCCGCCGGACCGTGGTGGACATCCTCAACTTCGTGGTCAACACGGCGGCCACCATCGCCTTCGCGGCCGCCGGGATGGGCGCGATGGCCTTCGCCTGGGGCTCACTGGCGGGCAACCTGGTGGCGCTCGTCGGGTTCGGCCTGTGCGCGCCCGGCATGCTGCGCTGGGGCTGGGACACCGAGCAGGCGAAGAAGCTGATCCGGTACGGTCTGCCGCTCGCTTCGGCCAGCCTGCTCACCCTCGGCATCGTGAACGTGGACTCGGTGGTCGTCGGCTCGGTGCTCGGCCCGGCCGCGCTCGGCATCTACGCGATGGCCTTCAACATGTCGAGCTGGCCGGTGCGGATGGTGTCGGAGACCGCCCGGCGGGTGTCCTTCGCCGGTTTCTCCCGGCTCGCCGACGAGTCGCCGGACGCGTTCGCGGCCGGCTTCCTGAACGCGTTCCGGCTGGTCATCGCGGCCGCCATGCCGATCTGCGTGTTCCTCGGGGTGCTCGCCGGGCCGATCATCACGTTCGTCTACGGCGATCAGTGGGCGGACGCCGCGCTGCCGCTGACCTATCTGGTGGCGCTGGGCCTGCTGCGGGTCGCCGTCGAGCTGGCCTACGACTGCCTGGCCACCCGGGTCCGCAAGACCCTGATGCTGATGCAGGCGTGGTGGCTGCTGTCGCTCGTACCGGTGCTGGTGATCTTCGCCCATCAGTGGGGCGTGCCGGGCGTCGCGGCCGGGCATGTCGTGGTGGCCGGCCTGCTCGTCGCCCCGGTGTTCCTGGTCGCCCTGTCCCGGCTGGGGATCCCCACCGTCCCGATCCTGATCAGCTGTGTCCGCCCGGCGCTCGGCGGCCTGGCCATGGGCGTGGTGGCCTGGGCCGTGCACCGCTGGCTGGGTGGCGGCTTCCTCGGCCTGACCGTGGCCGGTCTCGCCTCCGTCGCGGCCTACGTGCCGTTCGTCCTGCCCATCGTGAAACGGCTTCGGTCCGGCGCCGGCCAGGCGCCCGTCGGCGAGCCCGCGCTCGCGGCCGCCGACCATTCCTAGGAGAACGAAGACAGATGCGCTCGTTGAAACGGCGGCTGCGAGCCCGGTACGGCTGGCTGCCACTCGAGGAACTGCGCAACAAGGTGATGCTCGGGCACACCGCCGTCGGCCTGGGCCGTTTCGAACGGTCCGAGGTGCGGCGCCTGCTGCGGACCATGCCCGGAGGGGTACGCCCGAGCGCCCGGGTCGCCACCGTGGTGCTGACCTACAAGCGTCCCGACGGGGTGCTGCGGGCCGTCGAGTCGGTGCTCGCGCAGTCGGTCCGGGACCAGGTGGTCGTGGTGGTCGACGACGGCGGCCGTGAGCTGCCCGAGTTCCCGGCCGACCCGCGGCTGCACGTGGTGAGCCTGCGGCACAACATCAACGTTCTGGGGGTCAGCCGCAACGTCGGGATGGGCCTGACCGACTCGCCGTACGTGGCGTTCCTCGACGACGACAACACCTGGCACCCGCACCACCTGGAGACCGCCCTGCGGCGGCTGGAGTCACCGGCCGGCGACCGCCCGGACGCCGTCTACACGGCCATGCGGCGGGTCCTTCCGGACGGCACCGAGCACGACGTGCTGTCCGTACCGTTCGACCGCAAGCTCGCCTGGGAGCGGTGCTTCCTGGACACCAATCCGCTGGTCACCCGGCGGCTGCCGGGCATGCGGTTCAGCCGTCTGCGCCGCAGCTCGTCGGTGGCGCCGAAGGAGGACTGGGAGTTCATCTACCGGTTCAGCCGCCGGCACCGCGTCGAACACATCCCGGAGCCGACCGTGAACTACGCCGTCAACCCGAACAGCTACTGGACCGCATGGGAGATGCGATGACCGCCGGCCGGCGCAGATTTTTCCTGTCCGCGGGGCTCGCGGCCCTTCTGGCGGCCGCGGTGGCTCTGGTGGTGCTGACGCGCGCCGACAAGAGCGCCGGCCCGGTTCAGGCCGGGGCCGGATCGACGCCGTCGGCGGCGGCGGGGGCGACCGTGGTGCCTCAGTCGCCGCCCGCCTCCGGGCCCGCGTCCGCGCCGTCGATCTCGGCGCCGGCCGCCGAGCCGACGGCCGCGCCCACCAGGACCGCGGCGTTGCCGGTCACCGCGACCGGCGGCGGCCGTTACCCGGCCCGGTACTCGGTCGGGGCGCCGGGGGTGAAGCGCTACAAGCAGTCCGACGCCCGGCTGCCCGTGCCGAAGGGCTACAAGCTGCTCCAGGCGCACAACAAGGACAGCAAGGAATACGACATCTACGACTGCAACGGCACGGTCAACCTGGATCGCAAGTACTTCCGGGCGTTCATCTACATCGGCACGAGCTGCCACGGCACGGTCAACATCACCAACTCGATCATCGCGCCGCCGCCCGGCTCGGCGAACCGGGCGATCCTGGTGAACGCGGACGCGTCCGCCAACCTCAAGATCAACCTCACCAACGTGACCATCCGGCCGGAGCCGGTCGGCCGCGGTGAGAAGAGCGCACCGCTCAACGACCACGCCATGAACGACTGCGCCACCTGCACGATCACGATGAACCGGGTGGACGTCGCGAACACCGGCGGCATGTGCCTGTGCGGCGCCCGTACCACGATCCGCAACAGCTGGCTGCACGACAACTACATCGCCAACCTCAGCGATCCCAGCGCGGCGCACACCGGCGGCGTGTTCCCGTACGGCGGAACCGGCCCGATCACCATCGAGAACAGCCGCCTCGAACCGGGGATCAACGCGTACACCGGCAAACCGGTGCCGAACTACTGGAAGGCGATCACCGCCGTTCTGTTCACCCAGAGCGTCGACGGTTCGCAGCTGCGGAACTACACGGTCCGGAACAGTTTCATCTCACTCGGCGCCTACGGGCTCTACGCCCAGACCGGCATCGATCTGAAAGTCACCGGCAACGTCTTCGGCCCGACCCACTGGGACGCCGCCGGAGGATGCGATTCCAACTGTTCCACCACTTACGGGGAGTGGTCGAACAATGTCGTCGGCACCATCGACGGCGTACCCACCAAAAAACAGGTTCCGAAACCAGGCAAGTAGGCGGTTTCACCTGCCCGCACGGCCGACAGGGCTCTTCTACGAGCCCTGCCGGTCCTATCTCCGTTCCCATGAAAAGAGAATCGCGTGTTTCACAGGCTCGCATCCGGCGCGGTCTCCGCGCTGATAGTCGCTGCCGCGATCCTGTCTCCAGGGGCGGTCCTCGCGGCCGAGGACCCATGCGGCGTCAATTCGAATCCGATCGTGTGCGAGAACTCGAAGGACGGTGTCCCCCTCGAGGACTGGTACGGCGACAGCTCGTGGGGTGACATCGAGGGCTTCACCACCAAGGTCAGCGTCCAGCCCGGCGAGACGCTGCGCCTCAAGGTGAACTCGCCGACCACGTTCACGGTCAAGTTCCTGCGGCTCGGCTACTACGACGGCGACGGGGCCCGGCTGATGCCGACGTCGCCGTCCGGCACGTTCCCCGCCAGGGTGCAGGATCCCTGTCTCACCGACGCCGCGACCGGCCTGGTCGACTGCGGCAACTGGGTCACCAACGTCAGCTGGCCGGTGCCGTCCGAGGCGGTCTCCGGCGTCTACCTGGCGATCCTCGACCAGGGCGGCGGCCTCGGCTACATGCCGTACCCGTTCGTGGTCGCCGACGACGACAGTGACTCCGACATCCTGGTGCAGACATCCGACCAGACCTGGCAGGCCTACAACAAGTGGGGCGGCCAGAACCTGTACGAGGGCGGCGGCCCCGCCCCGGACGGGCGCGCCTACAAGGTCAGCTACAACCGGCCGCTGCGAATCGCCGGCGACAACGCCATCCTGTCCAGCGAGTACCCGATGATCCAGTGGCTGGAGCGCAACGGGTACGACGTCAGCTACGCCTCCAACATCGACGTGTCGACGAAGCCGTCGCTGCTGACCGGCCACGGCGTCTACCTGTCCTCCGGGCACGACGAGTACTGGGACCAGGACCTCTGGGACAACGTCAAGGCGGCCCGCGAGTCCGGCGTCAACCTGGCGTTCTTCAGCGGCAACGAGGCGTTCTGGCGGACCCGGCTGGAGCCGTCGATCGCCACCGGCGGCGGCGACGACCGCACCCTGGTCTGCTACAAGACGACCAAGATGAGCCAGACGCCACCGAACGGCGTCGCCGACCCGAGCGGCCAGTGGACCGGCACGTGGATGGATCCGGCCGGCGCCGGCACCGGCGGCAACAAGCCACAGAACGAGATCACCGGCACGCTGTTCTCGGTCAACGGCTACCGGCACGACGCGATGACGGTGTCGTCGGAGTTCAAGGACATGCGGCTGTGGCGGGACACCACGATCGAGAACCTCAACGCGGGCGAGGTGGCGACCTTCCCGGCCGGCACCCTCGGCTACGAGTGGGACTCCGACGTGGAGAACGCCGCCCGGCCACCGGGCGCCATCCGGTTCTCGGCGACGACACTGCAGATCACCGACGGCACACTGCTGCTCGACGAGGGCAACAACTACGGCAACGGGGTGGCCACCCACAGCGTCGTGATGTACCGCGACCAGTCGTCGGGCGCCCTGGTCTTCGGCTCCGGCACGGTCCAGTGGTCGTGGGGTCTGAGCACCCTGCACACCGGCCCGGCCAGCTCCGAGGACGACCGGATGCAGCAGGCCACCGCCAACCTGCTGGCCGACATGGACGCGCTGCCCCGGACGCTGCAGTCGAACCTGGACATGCCGGCGAAGTCGACCGACACGGCCGGCCCGGCGGTGAACGTGAGCGCCCCGGCGACGGGCTCGACGGTGCCCGTGCTGTCCGCGATCACGGTGACCGGCACGGCCGCCGACACGGCCGGGGTGCTGGGCCGGGTCGAGGTGTCCACCGACGGTGGCGCTAGCTGGCGGGCCGCGAACGGGCTGGCGAACTGGACCTACACCTGGACGCCGACCGCGCAGGGCCCGGCGTCGATCAAGGTGCGGGCCATCGACGACAGCCTCAACTTCGGGCCGGTCACCACGGTGAACGTGACGGTCGGGCCGCAGCAGTGCCCGTGCACCACGTTCACCGCTCAGGACGTGCCGGCGAACGCCGACTCGCGGGACGCCTCGCCGAACGAGCTGGGCGCGAAGTTCCGGGTGTCGGTGCCCGCCACGGTCACCGGCGTGCGGTTCTACAAGGCGCCGACGAACACCGGCACCCACGTCGGCAAGCTGTGGACGACCGGCGGCAAGCTGCTCGCCTCCGGCAACTTCACCAACGAGACGGCCGGCGGCTGGCAGACCATGCAGTTCAGCCAGCCGGTGCAGATCGCGGCGAACACCACGTACGTCGTGTCGTACTACACGCCGTCCGGGCACTACTCGTACTCCAGCAACTACTTCACGGCCAAGGGCGCCGGCGAGGGCGTGGTGAAGCAGCTGCAGTCCGGGATCTCCGGGCCCAACGGCGTCTACAAGTACGGCTCCGGCGGCGGGTTCCCCAACCTGAGCTGGAACAACACCAACTACTGGGTGGACGCGGTGGTGGACACGGCGACCGCGGTCACCACCCCGCCGGTGGTGACGGTCCGGTCGCCGGCGGCCGGGGACGCCGGGGTGGCCCGCAACGCGGCGGTCACCGCGACGTTCGACCACGACATCGACCGGGAGACGCTGGCGTTCACGCTCAAGGCCGGCAGCTCCACGGTTCCCGCCGTCGTGTCCTACGACGACACCACCAAGAAGGCCACCCTGCGCCCGGACAGCGCGCTGGCGGCGAACACCGAGTACACCGCCTCCGTGCAGACGTCGGACGTCTGGGGCAACACCATGCCCGCGCCGGTGACCTGGTCGTTCACCACCGGTGCGGGGGTGTCCTGCCCGTGCACGGTGTTCAGCCCGGCGTCCACTCCGGCGGTGGAGAGCGCCAGCGAGGCCGGTTCCCTGGAACTGGGCATGCGGTTCACGTCGGCGGTGGACGGCTACGTCACCGGCGTCCGCTTCTACAAGGGTGACCGCAACACCGGCACACACACCGGCACGCTGTGGTCGAACACCGGTCAGGAGCTGGCCACCGGCACGTTCGCCGGTGAGTCGGCCAGCGGCTGGCAGACGTTGCAGTTCGCCACCCCGGTGGCGATCGACGCGAACACACCGTACGTGGTGTCGTACCACACCGACGTGGGCTTCTACTCGTACAGCGGCGCCTACTTCACCCAGGCCCGCAACTCGTATCCGCTGACCGGGGTGGCCGACGCCACCGGCTCGCGGAACGGGCTGTTCAAGTCGGGTTCCCGGGCGTTCCCGACGTCCAGTTGGAACGCCGGCAACTACTGGGTCGACGTGACCTTCACGACGACCACGCCGTGAGTGAGACGGGCCCGGCGCTGTCCGGCGCCGGGCCCGCCGCGTCCGCAGATGGGGGAGAAGAAGTGAGTTCGGTCAGCGTCGTGATCCCGTGCTACAAGTACGGCGATTACCTGCGGGCATGCGTGGACACCGTGCTCGACAACCCGGGCGTCGACGTCCGGGTGCTGATCATCGACGACGCGTCACCGGACGACTCGGCGGACAAGGCCCGGGCCATCGCCGAGGCCGACCCACGCGTCGAGGTCCGGGTGCACGAACAGAACAAGGGCCACATCGCCACCTACAACGAGGGCCTGCTGGAATGGGCCGACGGCGACTACTGCGCGCTGCTGTCCGCCGACGACATGCTCACCCCGGGGGCGCTGACCCGGGCCGTGGCGCTGCTCGACGCCCATCCGGAGGCCGGCTTCGCCTACGGCCATCCGGTGCACTTCCAGCATCCCGGCCCGCCGCCGCAGGCGAACCTCGGCACCGGCGGCACCAAGGTCTACAACGGCCACTGGTGGCTGGAGCGCCGGTTCCGGGAAGGCACCGGCTGCATCACCTCACCCGAGGTGGTGGTCCGCACGACGCTGCAGCACAAGGTCGGCGGTTACGACCCGGAGCTGCCGCACGCCGGGGACATCGAGATGTGGATGCGGCTCGCGGCGCACGCCGACGTCGGCTACGTGCAGGCCGACCAGGCCTACTACCGGCTGCACGGCAAGAACATGTCGGCCACCGACTTCGCCGGGCAGCTCGACGACCTGCGGCAGCGGCGGACCGCCTACGAGGCGGTGCTGACCAAGACGCGTGACCTGCTGCCCGAGGCGGACCGGTGGGACGCCATGGTGCACCGGCGGCTGGCCCGTTTCGCGCTGCGGCGGGCCGTCCGGGCCTACGACCGGGGCCGCACCGCCACGGTTCCGGAGGACGAGCTGGTGGCCTTCGCCGCCGACTGCTGGCCCGACTACCGGAACCTGCCCGAGTACCGGGCGCTCGGAGTACGCAAGCGGATCGGGCCGCGCGCCATGCCGTACCTCCAGCCGTTGATCCTGTCGGCCGTGGCCAACAAGGGCCGTGAGTGGCTCTGGTGGCGCTCCTGGGAGCGTCGCGGCATTTAGAACCTTTTTATCGGGGTACGCGTGAGGTCGTCCTCACGCGCACCCCGAAGAATGGATCAACGCCGCAGGGGTACCACGGTGGTCGTCACGATCTTGGTCTTGACCGCGTGTTCGGCCGGCACCGAGCTGACGATCACCGCGCCCGAGGCGATCGCCGCGTCGTCACCGATCACCACGTCCGGTTCGACGACGATGCCGGTGCCGAACCGGATCCGGCTGCCGATGGTGACCTTCCCGGACGTGTAGACCGACGGCCCGCTCGCATTGTCGTCGCCGATCACGCTGTGGTGGTCGAACGAGTTGTACGCCGAGAAGAAGTTGTTGTCCCCGACCGTCGCCCCGGTCGCCACGTGGCAGAACGCGCAGATGATGTTGCCCTGCCCGAGCCGCACGTCGGTGGCGATCTTCGCGGTCGGGTCGATGGCGTTGGCCAGCGGGATCCCCGCCTCGGCGCACATCGCGCGGAACCGGGCCCGCACCGCCGGAGACCTGCCGATCGCGATCACCACCGCGTCGAAGACACCCGCCGAGAACAGTTCGGTGAGCCGCCCGCTGCCACCGACCACCGGCACCCCGTGCACGTCGGCGCCCCACCGCGAGGTGTCGTCGTCGACGATCGCGACCGCCTGCTGGGTGGTGCTACCGGCCAGGATGTCGAGCACCTGGGTGGCGCCCAGCGCCGCCCCGACGATCAGGATCCGCTGCCGGCCCGGCGCTGCGGCCAGCGGTTCCGGAAGATCCGCCACCGCCACCGGCTCCACGACCGCGGCAGCCTCCACGTCCTTCACCGTGATCAGCCGGTCCAGGCCCAGCGACGCCAGATCGACGCCGAGCTCGGCGGCCCGCCGCACCGCCTTCACCGTGGCGCGCGGCCCCTCCGCGGGCTGTGCGGCGGCCTCCTCCTTCTCGGCGAGCAGGAACGCGTCACGGGCCGCGGCGTCCGGGAACAGCTGGGCGATCGGGTCCGTCAACGGCACCTCGGCGCCCTTCGCGGCCCGGTGCAGCAGCACCCCGGCCGCCGGCGCGAGCACCTCGAGGACCGCCTTGCTGGTCTCCACCTCGGCGAGCAGTTCATCCTTCTCCACCTCGGCGCCGTCGTCGGCGAACCACATCACCAGGATGCCGTGCTCGCTGTTGACGTCGTTGGTGGGCACCAGGACGGGATTCACCAGGTCTCCTTCACACCTGCGGCGGCGCGGACGGCCGCCTCGACACGGGCGGCACCGACCAGGACGCCCGCCTCCTTCGTCTTCGACGAGGGGATGATCGTGGGCTCGCTGGCGACCACGTCGACCGGGCCGCGCAGCCGCCCGAACAGCCGGCGGGAGATCACCGACGCCGCCTCGGCGCCCCAGGACCAGCCGTCGGCGCCCTCCTCGACGGTGACGAGACGGCCGGTGGCGGCCACCGAACGCTCCACCGGCGCCCAGTCCATCGGCGCGATCTGGGCGGGCACGATCAGCTCGGCGAAGATCTCCTCCTCGATGGCGAGGCGCTCGATCACCTGGGCCGCCAGAAGAGCCTGATATCCGTACGCCAGGACGCTGACCGTGCAGTCCCCGGACGGCACCGCGGACAGCCGGACGGTCGGCAGCATGCCGGGGGAGCCGTCGACGGTGGCCAGCAGGTCGCCGACCCGCCCGTGTTCGGGCAGCGTCAGGTGCTGCGGGTAGAGCAGCTTGTGCTCCACGTACAGCACCGGCTCGTCGCGGCGCAGGAAGTCGGCGAACACCACCCGCGGGTCGTGGTAGAGCGACGCCGCGACCACCCGCAGATGGGGCACACCCAGGAAGTGCTTCTCCAGGCTCTGACTGTGCGTGGGCCCGTAGCCGCGATGCCCGCCGGTCGCCGCGCGGATCACCACCGGACACGTCGCCTGTTCCGCGTACATCGTCTGGTATTTGGTGATGTGGTTGACCACCTGGTCGAACATCAGCGTGAGGAAGTCGCCGAACATCACCTCGGCGATCGGCCGGTAACCGGCCAGCGCCAGCCCCGCCGAGATCCCGGCGATCGCGCCCTCACTGATCGGGGTGGTCCGCACCCGGTCCGGGTACGCCGTGGACAGCCCACGGGTCACCTTGAACGCCCCACCGTACGGATCGGCGATGTCCTCACCGAGCAGCACCACCCGCCGGTCGTCGCCGAGCGCGCCCCGCAGGGTGTCGTTGAGCTCCTTCGCGAAGATCACGCGCAGGCCCTCGCCGTCGCCACGACCTCGGCCAGCGCGGTCTCCACCTCGTCGTCGATCCGCTGCCGGTCGGCGTCGTCGAGGCGGCGCCCGTGCACCACCAGCGGCTCGGTCAGCCAGTGCGCGGCGATCTCGTCCTCCGGCCGCTCGTCGTCGCTCTTGGAGTGGTGACACAGCCGGTACGTGTGAATGAGCAGCACCCGCGGACCGTCCCCGGCCCGGACCTGCCCGATCTCCTCACCGGCGATCCGGCTGAGCTCCTCGACGTCGGTGCTGTCCACCTCGCGCACCGGCACGCCGAACGCGCTGAACCGGGCCGCCATGTCACCGGCCAGGTTCGCCGCGACCGGGGTGCTCTGCGCCCACCGGTTGTCCTCGCAGACCACCAGCAGCGGCAGCTTCCACAGCGCCGCCATGTTCATCGTCTCGTAGACCACGCCCTCGCCCAGGGTGCCGTCGCCGATGAAGACGACGCTCACCGCCCGGCTCCCGGAGAGCTGGTTGGCCAGGGCGATGCCGGCCGCGTTCGGCACGATGCCGCCCTGCACGCCGTTGGACTTGAAGCCGGGCGCGCAGATGTGCTGGCTGCCGCCGAGCCCGCGGCAGACGCCGGCCTCCTTGCCCATGATCTCGGCCATCAGGCCCAGCGCGTCACCGGAGTGGGCCAGGTAGTGCCCGTGACAGCGGTGGTTGCTGAAGATGTGGTCGCCGTCGCCGAGGTGCTCGGTCACCGCGACCGCGTCGGCCTCCTGCCCGATGCAGGCGTGCGTGGTGCCGTTGAGCGCGCCCTCCTCGAACAGCCGGAGCAGCGTCTCCTCGAAACGGCGGATGAACCGCATCCGCCGGTACCGCCGGTGACCGAGCGGTTCGCCGGGGACCCCGGTGAGCCGCTCGTCGGTCCCGGCCGGCGCGAGCGCCGTCGACATAGAAATCGTGCCTCCCCCTGTCCGCCCCGCGCCGGGACGGATGATCCCGGCCGACGATACCGACGGTGCGGTGTCCGATGCAGACACCTTCAGCCATCGCGGAAGCGCCGGGGATCGACGAATACGAGCCGAACGGACGGCTCACCCCACCCTTCGGGTGGCAGCGGCCGGCACGGCGCTGACTACAGTAGACGAGCGGATCGCGACGTGCCGTGACATAGACGCCGGTGCCGGAAACCCGTCACTGACCTGCCGGTTGTCACCCCTGAGCGGTAACGTGCGTCCACTCAAGAGCCCTTTCCCGTGGGAGTGCACAGCACATGATTCCGCTCGTCGATCTGCAAGCCGCCCATGCCGAGGTCGCCGAGGAGGTGGACGCCGGCTTCAAACGGGTGCTGGCCACCACCGGCTTCGTCGGCGGTCCCGAGGTGACGGCGTTCGAGCGTGAGTTCGCCGAGTTCTCCGGCGCCCGGCACTGCGTCGGCGTGGCCAACGGCACCGACGCGGTGGAGCTGGCGCTGCGGGCGGCCGGGGTCCGCGCCGGCGACGAGGTCGTCGTGCCGGCCAACACCTTCGTCGGCACGGTCGAGCCGGTCGCCCGGATCGGGGCCCGCGTCGTGCCGGTCGACATCGACCCGGCCACCTACCTCGTCGACGTGGCGAAGATGCTGGCCGCGGTCGGGCCGAAGACGAAAGCCGTCGTCCCGGTGCACCTCTACGGGCAGCTCGCCGCCGCCGACGAACTGCGGTCCGCGCTGGCCGGCAGCGGCGTCGCGGTGGTCGAGGACGCGGCCCAGTGCCAGGGCGCGCTCCGGCACGGCCGCGGCGCCGGCGCCGACGGCATCGCCGCCACCAGCTTCTACCCCGGCAAGAACCTCGGGGCGTACGGGGACGCCGGCGCCGTCCTGACCCCCGACGAGGGCCAGGCCACCGTGGTCCGGACACTGGGCAGCCACGGCGGCCTGAAGAAGTACGTGCACGAGCTGGCCGGCGTCAACAGCCGGCTCGACGCGCTCCAGGCAGTCGTGCTGCGCGCCAAGCTGACCCGGCTCGCCGCGTGGAACACCGCCCGCCGCGCCGCCGCCGCCCGCTACGACGAGATGCTCGCCGACGTCGAGGTGGTCCGCCCGGCCACCCTGGCGGGCAACGAGCACGTCTGGCATCTGTACGTGGTGCGCGTCCCCGGTGGCCCCGCCCGCCGGGACGCCGTGCTCGCCCGGCTGCACGAGGCGGGTGTCGGCGCCGGCATCCACTACCCGTACCCGATCCACCTGACGCCGGCGTTCGCCGACGCGCGGTTCCCGGCCGGCAGCTTCCCGCTCGCCGAGCAGGCGGCCGGCGAGATCCTGTCGCTGCCGCTGTACCCGCAGATCACCGTGGACCAGCAGGAGACGGTCGTGCGGGCGCTCGCCGCCGCGCTGGAGGACTGAGCACCACCGTGTACATCACCATCCGGGACCGGCCCGCCGGCGAGCAGGCGGCCGGTCCCCGCGGCCGGCGGCCCCGCATCGCGGCCACGGTGTTCCTGCTCGGCGTGGTCAGCCTGCTCACCGACGTGTCGTCGGAGATGGTGGCCGCCGTCCTGCCCCTCTACCTGACCGCGGAGCTGGGGCTCAGCCTGATCGCGTACGGCGTGGTCGACGGTCTCTACCAGGGTGTCAGCGCCGTGGTGCGGATCTTCGGCGGCTACCTCAACGACCGGTCGCGGCGGCCCAAGTGGATCGCCGCGGCCGGGTACGGTGTCTCCGCCCTCAGCCGGATCGCGCTCGTGCCGGCGCACGGGTTCGCGGCGATCACCGCCGTGGTGACCGCCGACCGGCTGGGCAAGGGGTTCCGGACCGCGCCGCGGGACGCGCTGATCGCCGACGTGTCCGACCCCGGTGTGCTGGGGCGGGCGTTCGGCGTACACCGGACTCTCGACACGATCGGCGCGGCCCTCGGGCCGCTGGTGGCGTTCGCGCTGCTGCTGCTGGTGCCCGGCGGCTACAGCTCGGTGTTCGTGGCGTCGTTCGCGTTCGGCCTGGTCGGCGTGGCCGTGCTGGTGCTGTTCGTGCCGGACCGGCGGACCGCCGCCGGCGCCGGCCTGCCGCTGCGCCGGATGTTCACCGAGCTGGCGAGTCCCCGGCTGCGGCGGCCACTGCTCGCGGTCGGCCTGCTGGGCCTGCTGACCGTCGGCGACGGCTTCCTCTACCTGTCGCTGCAGCACCGCGACGACTTCGCGGCCCGCTGGTTCCCGCTCATGTACGTCGGCACGAACGTCGTCTACCTGCTGCTGGCCGTGCCGGTGGGCCGTCTCGCCGACCGGGTCGGGCGGTCCAGGGTGTTCCTCGGCGGCCACCTCGCGCTGCTGGCCGTGTACCTGGTCGCCGCCGCCCCGAGCGGTGGTCTCGCTCTCACCCTGCTGGCGCTCGGCCTGCTCGGCGCCTACTACGCGGCCACCGACGGGGTGCTGCCCGCGCTGATCAGCCCCCGGGTTCCGGCCGAGGCGCGGGGCAGCGGCATCGCGGCCGCGCAGACCGTCGTGGTGCTGTCCCGGTTCGCCATGTCGCTGACGTTCGCCGTGCTGTGGCAGCTGATGGGCCCGTCCGCCGCACTGCTGCTGGCCGCCGGGCTGCTGGTGGCGGGCATGACCGTGGCCTGGCGGCTGCTGAAAGGCATCGACGAGTGAGCCTGCGCATCCGGCTGGTGGCGTTCGCGGCCGTGCTGGTCCTGGCCGTGCTCGGCACGGTCACGTTCGTGGCCCGTTCCCGGCAGAAGCAGGCCGACGCGGTGGCCGCGGCGCCCCCGGTGCCGGTCACCGACCTGGCCGTGGCGTCCCGGCAGCCGCGGGTGGTGTTCCGCAGCACGGCGATCGGCGACGACTACGGGCGGGTCGCGGTGGCGCCGCTGACCGCCCCGGACGGTCCGCGCGCCTTCACCCGGGCCCGCTGCGACCGGGTCTACGCGCGCTCCGGCGAGGCGGTCTGCCTGTACTCCAAACCCGGCCTCGTCACCACGTACCGGGCCGAGGTTCTGGGCGACGACTGGCAGGTCCGCCGGGAGCTGCCGCTGGCCGGGGTGCCCAGCCGGACCCGGCTCTCCCCGGACGGCGGCTGGGCCGCCACCACCACGTTCGTGGCCGGCCACGACTACACCTCGCCGGGCGAGTTCTCGACCGAGACCCTGGTCACCCCGTTGACCGGCGGAAAGAGCCTCAACCTGGAGACCGACTTCACCCTGCTCGTCGACGGGCGGAAGGTCACCGCTCCGGATCGCAACATGTGGGGCGTCACGTTCACCGGCGACGACGACGGTTTCTACGCCACCGCCGCGTCCGGCGACCGGACCTGGCTGGTCCGGGGCAGTCTGAAGACCCGGCGGCTGGTCTCCGTGCGGGAGGACGCCGAGTGCCCGTCGCTGTCGCCGGACGGCACGAAGGTCGCGTTCAAGACCCGCAACGGGCAGGCGAAGGGCCAGTGGCTGATCGCCGTCCTCGACCTCGCCACCGGCAAGAGCACCCTGCTGGCCGAGAAACACAGCGTCGACGACCAGATCGAATGGCTCGACGACGGCTCGGTGCTCTACGGGCTGCCGCGCTCCGGCGAGGGCCCGTCGGCCAGCGACGTGTGGACGGTCCCGGCCGACGGCACCGGCTCGCCGCGGCTGTTCATCCCGGACGCCTGGTCACCGGCCGTGATCCGCTGACGGGGCGACCAGTTCTTCCAGGCCATGGCGGGCCGCTCCACCAGGTGCCAGGACGGGATCGCCAGCGCGAACGTGCCCGCCGTGGCGAGCAGGATGTAGACGGCCAGACCCAGGCGCGGCGCTCCCACCAGGGCCAGCGACTGCTGCACCGGGAAGGCGTAGATATAGAAACCGTATGAGTAGTCCTGATGCCGCCCGATTCGACGGAAATGGCGCGGCAAACGGACCGCCAGCCACAGCACCAGATATGCGAACGCGGGATAACCGAGAACGGCGAATCCCCCGAACTGGACGGTTCCAGCAAGCACCGCCACGGCGATAATCGCGCCCACGTCGTGCAACGGGATCCGCCGGCGGAACAATTCGAACAACGCGCCCAGAAGGAACACGTAGGTCAGGTAGACCAGCGACCGGGTGTCCACCGCGCCGACGCCGAACAGCGGGCCGTAGTCACCCTGCGGGCCGGGGATCTCCGGGGCCGTCACGAAGTCGCGGACGATCAGCGCGAACAGCCCGGCGGTGAGCAGGACGACCGCCCAGCGCGCCCGGCGCAGCACCCCGGCCACGGCCAGACCGGCGACCAGGAGGTAGCAGAGCACCTCGTACATCAGGCTCCACAGCGAACCGTTGAACACCGAGTCGCCGGTCAGTTCACCGTACGGCGTGTCCAGCAGCAGGCCGGAGATGCCGTACTGCCGGATCATCACCAGCGCGTTGTTCAGCACGTATCCGAACGGGCCGCCCGGCGCGGTGAAGAACCCGGCCAGCGTGCCGCGCTCGATCAGTGCCACCACCGGCGCGAACCCGAACGCCGTGACGACCAGGCACACCCACAGGCCGGGCAGGATCCGCAGACCCCGGTGCCACAGGTAGCGCGGCAGCGTCAGCCGGCCCGCGCTGCGGGTGATCAGGAAACCGGAGATGGTGAAGAAGCCGAGGATGCCGATCTCGCCGAGCGCCGTCTGCCCGTGGGTCAGCACGCCGCCCGGGTCCTCCTCGCCGTAACCCAGTGGCAGCGAATGCGAGACCAGGACCGCGAAGGCGAACAACAGGCGAAGGAAACCGAAACTGTTGTCCGGAGTGGAGAAGGCCGAGTCCACGGTCCGCCGCATCAGAGGAGTAAACCACGTATCCGTAACGTATTTCCAACGGGTCGGAACAATGACAGCCGTCGAGCCTTTGTGGAGACTAGAGTGCCTCATATGTTTGGAATTAAGCGGTGAGGTCGTTCCTCGCGGTTTCCGGTGACGCGGCCCCGATGAGCGGCAGCGTCCGGACCTCTGACGGCTGGGTGTCGATGGACGGGCCCGACCCGGCCGACCAGGTGGGGGCGGACGGCGCGTTCACCGTCCGGCTCGGCAAGACCGCCCGCACCCGGACCGGCGACGTGCCCACCGAAGCGCTCGGCGCCCTGCTGCGCGACGGTGTCAAGGCCGACGGCGAGAGGCTCGCCGCCCTCGTCCCGCCGTTCGCGGCCGCCCACCGCGACGGCCCGTCCGCGCCGGTCGTCGTGGCCACCGACTGGCTCGGCTTCCAGCAGCTCTTCTGGTGGCAGGGCGCCGGTGTCGCGGCCGTCTCCACCAGCGCGATCGCTCTGGCCGAGCTGGCCGGCGCCGGCGCCGACCGGCAGGCGCTCGCCGTGCAGAGCCTGGTCGGCTGGCAGGTCGGGCTGCGCACCGTCTTCGCCGGCGTGCACAAGGTCCCGGCCGGCTGCCTGGCCGTCCTCGGCGACGGACAGGTCACCCTGCACCGTTATGTGCGGGAGTCCCTCGCCGTCGACGGCCCGCCGCCGTCCGTCGAGGACGCCGCCGCCGAGCAGGCCGAGTTGATGACCGAGTTCCACGAGGCCTACCTGCGCGACCACCCGGAGTCGGTGCTCCAGCTCACCGGCGGGCAGGACACCCGGGTGCTGCTCGCCGCCATCCGGCCCGCTGCGCGCAAGGGCCTGGCCGCGCTCACCCTCGACGTGCACGGCGGCGTCGACTCGCGGTTCGCCACCCGCCTGGCCGACATGTGCGGCATGAACCTGCACGTCCACTGGCTCGACGAGGGCCCGGCCGTCACCCCGGCCGAAGCCCATGAGCTGGCCCTTCGCGCCGCTCGCGAGCTCGGCGCCATGGCCAGCCCGCTCGCCCTCGCCCCGCTGCTGCGCGCCGAGGCGCGACTCGACCAGGGCCACCGGCTGTCCGGGCTCGGCGGTGAGACCTGCCGTGGCTTCTACTACTTCGGCCAGCCGGGCGGCGCCACCACCAGCCCGAGACTGATCGAGAAACTCGCCAACTGGCGGCTCTACGCCAACGAGGCCGTCGAGAGCGCCGCTCTGGCGCCCGACTTCGCGGCGTCCGCCCGCGCCGACGCCCTCGACCTGATCACCGAGTCGTTCGACGGCTGTCCCACCGAGTGGCTGGCCGCCACCGACCACTTCTATCTCTACCAGCGGATGCAGCGCTGGTCCGGGGCGCACGGATCGGTCGCCGCCGCGAACCGGCACTTCGTCAACCCGATGTTCGACCGCCGGTTCATCCAGCTCGCGCACGCCGTCCGGCCCGAGGACAAACGAGGCGGGCTGCTCACCGGCCGGCTCATCAGCCTCCTCGACACCGAGCTGGCCGCCGTGCCGCTCGACTCCGGTCTCATCCCCAACCGGCTGGGCAGACCCGGTCTCGCGGCACGGACCGCGGCGTACCGGGTCACCGCCCACAAAGCCGCTCGCAAGATCCGGCAGAAACTGCGCGGGCAGGGCCGTCCCCAGCTCGGCGCCACCGAGATGGCCTCGCTCGTGGTCACGCACTGGCGGGCCGTGCCGGAGACCACGGCCCCGTTGCGCGACACCGGCCTGATCAACGGCGCCTGGCTCGACGAGGTCCTGTCCGGGCGCGCCGACCCCGAGCCCGCGACGGTCGCCTTCCTGCTGAATCTCCTGGTCATCAAAGATCATTAGGGGTACGCGCCACGACGCCCCCACGGAACCACCCCGTCCCGCCTGCTCGGCGCGATCTCCCCGCGTGGCCCGGCCTGTGCCGCGCCCGCCGGGCTGAGACCGGTGGCCGGGCAGGCCGGGCCGGGCGCCGCCACCGCCGATTGCCGCCGGTCCCGCTCCGGGGCGCTG
>NZ_JBFAMR010000036.1:0-48623 GCF_040656595.1 Actinoplanes sp. NPDC049802 | reverse complement strand
TGCGCTTGTCCGGGGCGCTGCGCTTGTCCGGGGCGCTGCGCTTGTCCGGGGCGCTGCGCTTGTCCGGGGCGCTGCGCTTGTCCGGGGCGCTGCGCTTGTCCGGGGCGCTGCGCCTGTTCGGTGGGCTGCGCCTGTTCGGTGGGCTGCGCCTGTTCGGTGGGCGGCGCTCGTTCCGTGGGCGGCGCTCGTTCCGTGGGCGGCGCTTGCTCGGCAGGCCGTGTGCCTGTCCGGTGGGTCGCCTGCTTGTTTCGGGTGGGCCCCGCACGACAACGGCCGCCACCCGAGTGGGATGGCGGCCGTTGACGGTCCCGTCAGCGTGCGAGGTCGCGCAACACCCCGACGATGTGGTCCTGATCCGATTCGGTCAGGCGATGGTGCAGCGGCAGGATCAGCGACTCCCGGGTGATCCGCTCGGTCACCGGCAGCGGCCCCGGCGTCACGTCCGCGTAGGCCGGCTCCAGATGCGCCGCCATGATGCCCCGCCGCGCCGAGACGCCCTTGGCGGCAAGCTCGGCGAGCACCTCGTCCCGGCTCACCGGGAAGCCGTCGAGCAGCACCCAGAACGACTGGTAGTTCGTCTGCCCGTAGGCCGGGTCGCGCACCGGGACCAGCCCGTCGACGCCGGCGAGCAGCTCCCGGTAGCGGGCCGCGAGTTCGCGGCGCTGCGCCACCAGCCCGGCCAGCTTGCCGAGCTGCACCAGGCCGACCGCCGCCTGGATGTCGGTCATCCGGTAGTTGTAGGCGGTCTCCAGGTACGCCTCCAGCACCGGCTGCTTCGACGCGTGCCGATCAGCCGCGGACACGTTCATGCCGTGTTCACGAAGCCGCCGCAGCCGGGCCGCCGCCTCCGCGTCATCGACCGTGACCATGCCGCCCTCACCGGTGGTGATGAGCTTGCGCGGGTGGAACGACCAGGCGGCGACCCGCGCGCCGGCACCGGCCGGGGCGCCGTAGGCCGTCGAACCCGCCGCGCAGGCCGCGTCCTCGACGAGGCCCACGCCCCACTCGTCGGCGGCCTTGCGCAGCGCGACGGTGTCGAACGGCACGCCACCCTGATGCACCGCGATGACCGCCCGCGTCCGCGGCGTGCGCACCGCGTCGACCGTCTCCACCGTCACGTTGCCGGTGGCCAGCTCGACGTCGGCGAAGACCGGGATGGCGCCCACGTAGCGGACCGCGTTGGCGGTCGCGATGAACGACAGCGACGGCACGACGACCTCGTCACCGGGCTTGATACCGAGCAGCACCAGCGCCAGGTGCAGCCCGGTCGTGCAGGACGACACCGCCACACCGTGACCGGCGCCGACCGCGGCCGCGAACTCCTGCTCGAACCGCGCGACCCGCGGGCCCTGGGCGACCCAGCCGGAGCGGACCGCCTCGGCGGCGGCCAGCGCCTCCTCCTCCCCGAGGTCGGGGATCATCACCGGGATCACTTGGACGACCGCCACCAGTCGACCAGACCCTGGAGACCTTCGGTGAGGGTGAGCTGCGGCTTCCACCCGAGTTTCCGCTCGGCCAGGGAGATGTCGGCCAGGCGGCGGGTGACGCCGTTGACCGCACGGGCGGGCCCGTGCTCCGGCGCCAGGTCCGACTTCATGACGGCGCTGAGCGCGGCCGCCAGCTCCTTGAGGCTGGTCTCCTCGTTGCTGGCGATGTTGAACACCTCGTCGGTGACGTCCGCCCGGGCGGCCAGGATGTTGGCGCGGGCGATGTCGGCCACGTGCACGAAGTCCATGGTGGCCAGGCCGTCGCCGAGGATCAGCGGGGGAGAGCCGGCCTCGATTCGCTCCATCCAGCGGATCAGCACCTCGGTGTAGAGACCGTGGATGTCCATCCGCGGCCCGTACACGTTGAAGTACCGCAGGGCCACGTAGTCCAGGTCCTTCATGGCCTTGAAGCTGCGCAGCATCGCCTCGTTGAACGCCTTCGCCGCCCCGTAGAACGTGTCGTTGTTGTACGGGTGGTGCCGCTCCGTGGTCGGGAACTGCTCGGCGAGCCCGTAGACCGACGCCGACGACGACGCGATCACCTTCTTCACGCCCGCGTCGGCGGCCGCCTCGATGACGTTGAAGGTGCCGTCGACGAGTACCTCGTTGGCGAGCCGGGGCTCCTCGGCACACTGGGTGATCCGGATCGCGGCCAGGTGGAACACCAGGTCCTGGCCCTCGGTGAGCGACCGCACCAGCGCCACGTCCCGGATGTCACCGTCGACCAGCTTCACCGGCCCGTTGTCCAGGGCCCACGCGAGGTTGTCGCGCCGTCCGCGGACGAAGTTGTCGAGAACGACGATCTCCGACGCGCCCCCGCGCACCAGTTCGTCGACGACGTGTGATCCGATCGTGCCCGCACCGCCGGTCACGAGAGCGCGGGCGCCCTCGATCTGTACCCCAGTCACCGCATGTGCCCTTCATCCAGCTTGATCATGGTTCCGCCCTCGGCCAGGCTGCGCGAGGCCGCCTGGAGGATCTCCAGCACCCGCAGCCCGGACCGGCCGTCGGTCAGTGCGGGAGTCCCGGTGGTGATGGCCCGCGCGTACTCGTCGACCATGGTTCGCAGCGCCTCCCGCTCGGTGAGCGCGGGCGCGACCATGTCGCCGGACCGGTACGACACGAGGATGTCCCTCCGCTGCTCGTCGCCGAGTTCCTCGGGGGAGGCCACGTCCACCCCGCGGTCGTAGATCGACAGCCGCTGGCTGGGGTTCAGGTCGTCCCACACCAGGGTCCGCTTCGACCCGCCGAAGATCGCGGTGCGCACCTTCACCGGGGACAGCCAGTTCACGTGGATGTGCGCGATCGCCCCGTTGCTGAGCTGCAACGTCAGATACGCCACGCAGGCCCGCCCGGCGCCGATCCCGTCCGCGCCGTGCGCCGCCACCGCGATCGGCCGGACCGCCGGCGGCAGCACGAAGTCGAGGATCGACAGGTCGTGCGGCGCCAGGTCCCACACCACGTCGATGTCCCGCTGCACCAGGCCCAGGTTGATCCGCACCGAGTCGAGGAAGTGCAGCTCACCCAGCTCGCCGGCGGCCAGCAGGTCGCGGATGCGCAGCACCGCCGGGGTGTAGCAGTACGTGTGGTCGCACATCAGGGTCAGCCCGCGCCGGTCGGCCTCCTCGACCAGCTGCCGGCCCTCCTCGAAGGTGGCCGCGAGCGGCTTCTCCACCAGGACGTGCTTGCCGGCGCGCAGTGCGGCCATGGCGACCGGCAGGTGGGTGCCGGCCGGGGTGGCGATGGCGACGGCCCGCACGGCCGGGTCCGCGAGCACCTCGTCGAGGTCGGCGGACACCCCGACGGTGGAGTAGCCGCCGAGCACCCGGTGGGCCCGGTCGACGTCGAGGTCGCAGAGCCACCGCAGGTGGAAGGCACTGCTGCCCTGGAAATTGCGGACGAGGTTGGGGCCCCAGTAGCCGGCCCCGATGACGGCCACACCGATCGGCTCGCCGGGCGCGTGAGAGGTCACAGGATTCCGTTCGTCGAAGTGGCGGGCGCGTCCGTCGGGAAAGCTATCTATCCCTTGTGGCTGGACGCCAGATCCGTGACGGATTTACGGCGGAGCCGGGGGCCGACCCGAACCCTTCGGCCGATCGGGGGACCCCTCAACGGGCCATATTGGACGGAAGCGTCGGCTTGCCGACAACGCTCGCGGGCACGGGCCTCTACCCTGTCCCGGTCCGATCACGAGGAAGGCTCACGATGACCGTCGCACCGACAGCCGATGTGGACGAGCGGGCCGAGATCGGCGCCGGCACCCGGATCTGGCACCTGGCCCAGATCCGTGAGGGCGCCACGATCGGCCGGGACTGCAACATCGGCCGCGGGGCGTACGTGGGTCCGGGCGTGGTCCTCGGCGACAACTGCAAACTCCAGAACCACGCCCTGGTCTACGAGCCGGCGCGGCTCGGCGACGGCGTGTTCGTCGGCCCGGCCGCGGTGCTGACCAACGACGAGTACCCGCGGGCGGTCACCCCGGACGGCCGGCTCAAGACCGGCGACGACTGGACGGCGGTCGGCGTCACCGTCGGCGCGGGCGCGTCGATCGGCGCGCGGGCCGTGTGCGTGGCGCCGGTGGCGGTGGGCCGGTGGGCGCTGGTCGCGGCCGGTGCCGTGGTCACCAAGGACGTCCCCGATTTCGCCCTGGTCGTCGGGGTGCCGGCACGCCGGGTGGGCTGGGTCGGCCGGGCCGGGCGCCCGCTGACCGCCGAGGACGACGGCGTCTGGGTGTGCCCGGAGACCGGCGAGAAGTACACCGAACACGACGGCGTCCTGACCCCACGATGAGGGTTCGGCCGGTTGCGGGGGCAGCCCCCGCAACCAGCCGGACCTCACCCCGCCAGCCGGTCCAGGCGGCGGGCCAGCACCCGCTCGGTCAGCGCGACCAGCACCGCCTTGACCGACTCCCGCTGACGGGCGTCACACTCCAGCATCGGCATGCTCTCCGCCACGCCGAGCGCGTCCCGCACCTCGGTCAGCTCGAAGCGGCGTGCCCCGTCGAAGGCGTTGACCCCGATGATGAACGGGATGTCGTGCTCCTCGAAGTAGTCGATCGCCGGGAAACAGTCCTCGATCCGGCGGGTGTCGACCAGCACGATCGCGCCGAGCGCACCGGTCACCAGGTCGTCCCAGAGAAACGCGAACCGGTCCTGCCCGGGCGTGCCGAACAGGTAGAGCAGCAGCGCCTCGTCCAGGGTGATCCGGCCGAAGTCGAGCGCCACCGTGGTGGTGGTCTTCGCGGCGACCGCCGAGGTGTCGTCCACCCCGATCGACTTCTCGGTCATCTCCGCCTCGGTGACCAGCGGCTCGATCTCCGAGATGGCGCTCACGAAGGTCGTCTTGCCGACCCCGAACCCGCCACTGATGACGATCTTGACGGCCATCGGCGAAGACGGCGCCATCGGGTTAGAGCGCCCGAACACGATCCCTGATCCTCTCGATCAACGCGGTGGTCAGTTCCCCGGGGGCCTCGCCGGCCCGGAGCAGCCCCTGGGTGAGCATGTCGGCGACGATCACCCGGACGACGCCCAACGGGGCGCCGAGCGCGGACGACAGGTCGGCGATCGACCGCGGCCGCTGGCACAGCTCGACGATCCGGCGCGACTCGAACCGCAGGGGCGCGGACAGGGCGGCCGGTTCGGCGTACAGCTGGGTCTCGATCCGCAGCCCGTCGTGCAGAGGCTGGGTGCGCCCGTTGGTGAGCATGAACGGGCGAACGAGCGGCTCCTCGGTCATCGGGGAAGATGCTGCCGCGATTCGGCGATCAGGGCCGGCGTCAGCAGGTCGCCGAACCGGTCCGCGAGCAGCGAGATCTCGTAACCGACCAGGCCCAGGTCGCTGTCCCCGCCGGCCACCACGCCCAGGCAGCTGCCACCGGGGATCACCGAGATCACCAGGAAGCCCCGGTGCATCTCGATCATGATCAGTTTCAGTCCCTCGAAGTCGTACCGGCGCGACGCGCTGCGGGCCAGGCTCGCCATGCTGGACACGATCGCGCCCAACTGGTCGGCCTCCGCCCGGCTCAGCCCCTCCGAACTGGCGATCAGCAGGCCGTCCGAGGAGACCGCCACCGCGTCGCGTACCCCGTCGGTCTGATGGACGAAGTTACCCAGCAACCAGTTGAACTGGTGCCGGTCAGCCGTCGCCTCGACGCTCATCAACAAGCTCCTCACTGACTGCGGCGCCGGTCCCGGCCGGCGCCGCGCTGGATGCCCGCGCGCAGGGCGGTCAGGCGGCTCCGGACCGCCTCCGGCGAATCCGGGACCGGGGCCGGCGGTTCCGGCCGCGGTGCCGGCGCCGGCTCGGTGCGTGGCCGCTGCGACCTCGGCGTACGCCGCCGCAGACCGTTCACGGTGTGCCCGTTGTCGGTATGGCTGGGGCGGCGCGGCGCGGGCACCGCCGGCCGCTGGTCGAGGATCACGTAGTCGACCTCCACGGCGTGCGGCCCCGGCTCCGGCGGGCGCAGGGAGGGCCAGTCGACCGGCGGCGCGGCCGTCTCAGGGCGGGCAGCGGTCCCGGGCCCGGCGAAGTCCTCCAGCGCGGCGGCGTTCTCCGGGACGGCGGCGGCGGGAAGGGCCGCGGCCGGGCTCACCGGCGCCGGCTCGTCGAGGGCCGCGGCACCGCCCAGCAGGCCCACCGGCAGCGACACCCGGGCCGTCACACCGGTCACTGCCGACCGGGCCAGTTGCACGTCGATACCCATCTCGGCGGCCAGCCGGCCGACCACGTAGTGACCGAGGAACCGGGCCGGGGCGGTGAGGAAGTCCCCCTCGCCGCGCAGCCGCCGGTTGGCCCGGTCCAGCTCGTCCTCGCTCATCCCGACACCCTGGTCGCAGATGGCGATCAGATAGCCGGCGTCGACCAGCCGGCCGTGGATCTCCACGTCCAGATCCGGCGGCGAGAACGCCAGCCCGTTCTCGATCAGCTCGGCCAGCATGTGCGCCAGGCCGCTGACCACCGAACCGGCGACCAGCGCCTCGTCCAGCCGCCGCAGCGACACCCGCCGGTACTCCTCCACCTCCGACACCGCCGCCCGGATCACATCGGTCAGCGGCAGCGGCCTCGACCACTGCCGGGGGCTGGCCGCCCCGACCAGGACGAGCAGGCTTTCCGCGTTGCGGCGCATGCGGGTGGCCAGGTGGTCCAGCTCGAACAGGTTGGCCAGGCCGGTGGGGCTGGACTCCTCCCGCTCCAGCTTGGTGATGAAGCCCAGTTGGCGGCGCAGCAGGTTCTGGTTGCGGCGGCCCAGGTTGGCCAGCGACTCGGCGGAGGCCCGGCGCAGCTCGGCCTGCTCGGTGGCCAGCGCGTACGCCGTGTCCTGCACCCGCTCGAACGCGTCCGCCACCCGGCGCATCTCGGCACTGGCGCGCTCGGCCACCCGCACCGGACCCGGCGGCCCGGTCGCCTCCCCGGCCGCGGTCCGGCGCACCGCCTCCGGCAGCCGTTCGCCGGCCAGCCGGTTCGCCTCGTTCGCCAGCTCGGCCAGGGGGCCGGCGACCGAGTGCGCGGCGATCGTACCCATGTAGACGGCGATCCCGACGCAGATCAGGACCACCGCGGCGAGGCCGGCCAACCGCAGGTTCGCCTCGTCGAGCAGCACCTCGGCGCGGGCCCGCAACGCGGCGCCGATGCTCTGCGCCAGCTCCGACATGTCGTCGAGGACGGTGGACATGGCGGCCCAGTAGCCCTGCGGATCGACCCGCAGCGTCTGCCCGTCGCCGGAACGCAGCGCACGCGCCTCCAGCTGCGCCGCCCGCTGGGCCTGCGCGGTGCCGAACAACCGGTCCTTCGCGGCGAGCGCCTCCGGGGTGGCGTACTCCTCGAACTCGGCGATGGCGGCGTTCAGGTCGGCGCGCAACTGCACGTAGCGGAGGTACTCGCCCTCCCGGAAACCGCCGGCCGAGAACACCCCGTTCAGGAAGGCCCGCTGCTGGGAGGTGGCCTCCTTGGCCAGGTTCAGCATGGCCAGCGACTCGGAGCCCAGCCGCATCGTGGTGTCGGCCGCGTTGTCCAGCGCGAAGTAGACCTCACGCAGTTCCTCGACGACCTCGTTGTACTCCTCGAAGACCTCGCCCCGCTCGGCGGTGCCGCCGTCCACCTCGTCACGGATCCCGGCCAGCACCCCGGTCTGCTCCAGCGCCTCGGTCACCTGGCCGTCCAGGTCACCGCCCTCGGCGACGATCCGCCGTACCGAGGCCACCTGCTCGTCGACCCGCTGCCGTGCCGCCACGATCTCGGCACGGAAGCCCTCGTTGCCGGCGAGCAGCCCGAGGGTCACGCCACGCTCGTCCTGCACCTGCTGGGAGATCGCCTGCATCGCCAGATCCAGGGTGATCGCCCGGTCGGTGCGTGCCGCCAGCCGGTAGGTGCCGAACTCCTCCGCCACCACGACCGAGAGCAGCAACAGCATGGCCGCGACCGGGAGGGCCAGCATCCGTACGATGCGCCCGCGGATCGTGTGCCCGCCCTTTCCCATGCCGCCTCCGCCGCGCTTCGTCGCCTGCCGTGACGCCGCACAGAATCGACGGATGCCAACATGAGGTCAACACCCCGAACGAGCGACGCTGTGCGTTTCGCCCGCTGGCGGAGCGTGCCCGAACGGGGCCGGTCCTACGAACGAGTGGCGCCGCCCGCGCCGCTGATCACTCCTCGCAGAGCTGATTGTTCGCGGCCAGCCCCAGCACGGTGACCAAGCCGTCGTCGATGGTGATGGAGTAGTGGGCCATCCTGTTGCCGGGCGTGTCGGCGACTCCGTTGCCCTCGGTCGCCTGGTCGTCGACGGAGAAGCGGAAATCCGGGTAGGCCTTCATCACCGCCTTGTAGCCGCTCCCCAGCCGGATCCCCTGCGGTGTGCTGATCTTCCCGTAGGCGTAGATGTTCGACAGCCCCACCCCGTTCGGCGTGAAATAGACGCCGCCCTTGCCGTCGGCGCCGGCCTTGAAATCCGCGACGCCGCAGTTGTGCAGATAGTTCTCGACGTGGTACCCGGTGATCAATCCGGTCGCCTCGGCCTCCGCCACGGTCATACCCAGTTCGATCTTTCCCATCCCGTTCGGTCCCAGCACCAGCGCCGTCGCCGAACTCTTCGACGTCCGCGGCGTCGGGGACGAGGACGCCGACGCAGACGACGAGACGGACGGCGAGGCCGAAGCCGTGGCGGACACCGACGGCGAGGTGGACAGGACCCCGTCCGGAGCGGCGGCCCCGCCGACCCGCTCCACACCCTGTGCACAGCCACCGGCCACAACAGCCGTCACCACGATCGCCGTAGCCAGCCGTACCTTACGCATCACACGTTCCTCATTCTCTGAAGTCCCGCAACCTTCGACTCTCGTTGCGATGCGCGTTCACCCACCCCGGTTCTCCACACGAGGTGACGAAAAAATAACAACCGATCTCCGGTACGGGCTGAGCCGCCCTCAACCGCACCACCGGCGAACCCGGAGCACCCCGCGACGCGCTGCCCACTCCAGCAGGCGACGCGCCCGCCGGGCTGATCCGGTGACTCAGGGCCACCGGCGGGCGCGGCCACAACCCGCACACCCGCCGGGGCGGCTTTCAACGGCGCCAGGCCGATCCCGATCCCCGTCGCCGGTCCGTGCGCTCGTCCGCCGGCTCCGTTCCCGGTCGCCGGTGCGTCGGCTCCTCCGCCGGTTCGCCGGTCCGGCCCGATTCCGATGCCGCCGGCCAGTCGGGCCAAGGGCTCTCGTTCCCCGCTGGGCGGTCCGGCCAGGGGCTGTCGTCCCTCGCGCGGCGTTCCGGCCAGGGGCCGTCATCGTCCTGTCGGCGGCTCGGCCAGCGGCCTCGGCTGTCCCCGCCGCCGCCCGGCAGACGGGTCTCGGGTGCCGTTCTGCCGCTCGGGCGGGGCTGTGCCGGCTCGGCCGGACGAGCCGCGCCGGCCGGAGGGGCCGCCCAGGCGGGTCCGGGCCCGGCCGGGGCGCTTCGCCGCTCGGCGGTGGGTTCGACCGGCGTCCGCCGCCGGCCGAGCAGTTCGACGATGCTCTCCCGTGGCTCACCTGAATCGGCTGCCGGCGTCCGTGGGCCGCGCGATGCGGGGCCGGCGTCATCTCGGGTGCGCGGTCCTGGAACGAACTCTCCTGGGGCCTGCGGTCCGGGGGTGCGCTCGCCTCCGCTTCGCGGTTTCCGGCCCGGCTCTCCCGGAACACGCGATCCGAGAACCGGCTGTCCTGGGATCGGCTCTCCCGGAACACGCGATCCGAGAACCGGCTGTCCTGGGATCGGCTCTCCCGGAACACGCGATCCGGGGATCGATTGTCCGGGCACCGGCTGTCCTGGGACCGGTCCTTCCGGACGGTGTGGTCCTCGGGCGGGCGATCCGTGGTCGCGGTGTCCAGGGGCGGCCTGAGCCGGGGCACGCGGGTCACGGACCGGCGGCCGCCCCGGATCGGGTGAGCCCGTGGAGGGCTGCCACGGAGCGCCGGAATCGGCGGTCGGCCGCCGACCGGCATCCGGGTCGGGTGTGTGCCGCCAGGCGGCGTCGGCGTCGCGGGGGTGCCACGCGTCTTCGGGGCTCGGCTGCCAGGCGGTCGGTGGCTCCGGAACGGGCGGGCGCGGGGCGCGGGAGTGGTCGACGGCGATGAGCATGGCGCTGCCGGCCACATAGGCAAGGCTCAGCGTCAGGATCCACGAGGCCACCGCGGGGAGGCCGCGGTCGAGGTCCAGGAAACGGTACGGGGCCGAGTGTTCGGCCAGGGGCAGCAGGGCGCTGCGGCCCACCGCGACGCCTGCCCAGCCCAGCGGATAGAGCAGCCACAGCGGCAGGTCGCGCCAGCGGGTTCCGCCGTAGGGGCGGAACGCCAGCCAGTCGGCCAGCACCATCAGCGGCAGGACGTAGCGCAGCAGGAAGAAGGACCAGTTGGCGATCAGGACGGTGGCCGCGCTGCCGAAGTAGTCGGGGGCCTCGGCGTGGGCCAGGCCGGGCAGGGGGTTGTAGCCGCCGGTCAGGACCTGGAGCATCGCGGCGTCGAGCAGGATCCAGGACAGGACCGCGGTGCGCAGGCGGTGCGCGGGGGCGTCGGTCGTCGAGCGGTGGCCCATCCAGTACAGGGCGGCCACGTGGTAGCCGATCACGAGGAGAGCGCTCTGGGTCGTGTACTCCATGATCCGGTGGTGGTCGCCGTACAGGCCGGCCACCGCGACCACGATGATCAGGACGCGCCAGACGGACTGCGGACTCGCGAGCGCCTTCATTCCGTCCCCCATCTGCCGGTGGCCTTTCCTCCGGCTACGCCGTGGCGGCGGATCGGGTTCACCCGCGCCTGTGCCACCTCGCTCAGCCCGGCGGTCGCGCCGCGGGCCGGAGTCGCCGCCGGCTCGCGGGTCTTCCGGATCGGGTTCGGGTAGGCGTACCGGGAAAAGGACACGGAGATGGCGCCCACCCGGTGAGGGTGAGCGCCATCGGGGCCGGTGTTCGTCAGATCTTGCCGACGCCCGCGCCGGCCACGACGGTGGCCTTGACCGTGTTGTTGGCCTGCGGGGTGTAGGAGTAGGGGATCGCCGCGACGCTGGCGCCGTTGCGGACCTGCTCGGCGCCGGAGTTGACCCGGTAGTTGTTGAGGACCTTGATGTTGCCCGGGTCGGAGTCGCCGGTCTGGGTGACCGTGGGTTTGGCGACGTTCTCGAAGTAGTTGCGCTCGACGAAGACGCCGGCGTTCATGGTCGAGGCGACGCCGTAGGAGCCGATGTTGCTGTAGTAGTTGTTGAGCACGTGCACCGGGTTGGCGAAGCGGACGCGCGGGTGCCGCTGGCCGGTGCCCTCGAACCAGTTGTGCTTGTAGGTGACGCGCAGCTTTCCGGTGTCCTGGGAGGCGTTGTCGTCGCTGTGGCCGAGCAGCATCGACTTGTCGTGGTTGTGCAGCCGGTTCCAGGAGACGGTGATGAAGTCGGAGCCGCGCTTGATGTCGATCAGGCCGTCGTAGCCGCTGGCCAGGTCGTTGTGGTCGATCCAGACGTTCGTGGTGCCCTCTTGGACGTTGATCGAGTCGTCGCCCGCGTTGCGGAACAGCATGTTGCGGATGATCACGTTCCGGACGCCGGAGAGGTTGAGGCCGCCGCCGGTGATGCCGGAGCCCGAGCCGACGCCGATGATCGTCTTGTTCGAGGCGACGCTGTACATGCCGGAGATGCTGATCAGCCCGGACACCCGAACGGTCTGCGAGGTGCCGGAGCTGAGCGCCGACTTGAGGGCGGACGCCGAGGTCACGGTGACCACGGTCGAGGCCGAGCCGCCGGGGGTGCCGCCGTTCATGGCGGCGTATCCGACGGGGCTGGACTCGGCGGCCCAGGCGGGGGAGGCCGGGCCGGCGACGGCGAGGCCGGACGCGGCCAGGACACCGGCGGACAGTGTGGAGAGGACGGTACGACGTGACGGGGACATGGGGATTCCTCCGTTGGGGACGGATGACGGTGCCGCCCGGGGTAGGCGACGGTGGCTCGCGGCTCGGTCGGTGGTCCGTGCCGCAAGCTGCGGGTAAGCGCTTTCCTCGGCTGACGGTAAGCGCTGCAATCGACAACTGTCAATGAATTGACGTGCCCGAAAGGTGGATCAATCAGGGGATCTTGCGCGGCTCGATGCGACGGCGATGTACGGTCCGGAGATTGGGGTGGACCCGCACGTCATTGAAACTGAGCTATATAGATCCTAGTCTTCCCCCTAATGTGGATCGGCCTTCCGACCGGAGCGCCGGTCCCCCGCAACGAGGGGGAGCCTTGGACACACCAAAGACCTCACTGAGCCGTCGCCGCATGCTCACCGTCGCGCTCGGCGGCGCGGCCACCGTCGCGCTGCCCGTACCCGCCTGGGCGGTCACCGACCAGCGTCCGGGGGCGGTCCGCCCACCCACCCTGACCGGCGGCGATCACCAGGTGGCGAGGCGGGTCTCCGCCGAGCGCGCGCTGCAACACCTCAAAGTGCTCTCCCGGGACATCGGCCCGCGCATCGGCGGAACCCGCTCCGAGAAGATCGCGGCCAACTACATCGCCGGGGTGCTCGACCGCCTCGGATACCACGTGACGTTGCAGCCGTTCCCGGTCGCCGACAAGTTCATCGCCCAGCTCGACTCGCCCCACGGCCTGCCGAACGACCTCATCTGGCAGGCCGGCGCCTCCCCGCAGGCCGCTCTCGACACCCGGGTCCGCGGCACGGTGGTGGACGTGCACGCCGGCGCCGCCACCGACTACCCGGAGGACGTCACCGGCAAGATCGTGCTGGTCGACTACGTGCTCGCCGACCGGGAGACCCTGGTCGCCACCGCCGTCGCCCGCGGCGCCGCGGCCGTCATCTTCCTCCCGGCCGACCTGGTCGAACCGCGCCGTGCGTCCGCGTTCAGCCCTCAGCTGCCCGGCTACGCGGAGAACCCGGTGCCGATCCCGGTCGTCGGCGTCGCCCAGGCGCAGAAGCACCGGCTGCGTGAACTGCTCGCCGCCGGCCGCCTCAAGCTGACCGTCAGCACCACCGCCCACCGCGGTCTGACCTCGCACAACGTGCTCGCCGACAGCCGCCGCAAGAGCACCGGCAAGGTCGTCATGGTGAGCGCCCACTACGACTCGGTGATCGGGTCCCCGGGCGCCAACGACGACGGCTCCGGCACCGTTCTCAACCTCGAGCTGGCCCGGGCGCTGCGCGGTCTGCGTACCGAGGCGCCGTTGCGCTTCGCGCTGTGGGGCTCCGAGGAGCAGGGCCTGATCGGCTCCCGTTACTACGTGGCCCAGCTGCCGCAGGAGGAACGCGACCGGATCGTCTGCGTCTACCAGAACGACATGGTCGCCACCAGCTGGGACCCGGCCACCCGCTACTGGCTGCTCTCCTTCACCGGCCTCGCCAACCGGGCCACCGACGAGGTCGCCGCGGCCGCCGTCCGGCTCGGCTACGACCCGCGGATCTCCCCGGTCACCCTGCGCGGGGCCAGCGACCACCAGTCGTTCCAGGAGGTCGGCATCGCGGCCGCCAACTTCTCCTGGCGCGGCGAGGCGTCGCCGGCGCTGCTGGAACCGCCCTACCACAGCCCGGAGGACACCATCGCCAAGAACATCAGCCTGGAACGGCTCCAGGTGTCGCTCGAGCTGATCGGTTCGGCGGCCTACGCCACCGCGCTGAAACCCTGAGCGTCCCTCCGGGCGGCCCGCTACCCGCGGATCGAGGCTCCAGCCGTCCTTCGGTGGACGGCTGGGGTCCGTCGCGGCCCTTGGCCCCGGGCCGGCGTGGGACGCCGGATGACCAGTAGGGCTGATGCGGCGGCTGAGCAGGCGGGACTTCTGGTGTTGCGGGATGTCGACCTGTGCCTGGCCGCTGGGCGCATCCTCCAGCCTGACATTGTTGTGGCCGATACCGATGACCTCGGCACGACGGTCGAGGCAGGCGAGGCCAAGCTCGTCGTCGAGGTGGTCTCACCGAGCAACGCCGGAACGGATCGGCTCCTCAAGCCCCAGCTGTACGCGGCAGCGGGAATCGCGTGGTACCTGCGGGTCGAGCAGCCGCAGGACACCGTCGAACTGCACCTTCAGAGGCTGGTTGACGGCCACTACGCCCCTGCCGAGGTTGTGCGCCCCGGTCAGACGCTTGTCGCCGACGAGCCGTTCCCGTTCAAGTTCGAGGTGGCGGCATTGCTGCGCCGCCGAGACCGCGACTGACGTCCGGGTGACCAGGCAGCCAGGCGGGCAGTGGAGTTGATCTTTATCGGTGCGTGCCGAGGGCGGCGGCCGCGTCCTCGCGGTAGGTGCGCTGGCCGCGGAAGACGACGAGGCTGCCGATGACCAGCGGGAGGAGCACGACGGTGTAGGCCAGGCGCAGTGAGCCGGTGGCGTCGGAGGCCAGGCCGATCAGCCACGGGCCGAGGGCTCCGCCGAGGGTGACGAGCATCTGCAGCACGGCGAAGCCGAGGCCGCGGCGGTGTGCGGCGACGACGTCGGCGTTGGCGGCGGTCAGGTTGGCGATGGCCGCGGCGAAGCCGACGTTGGCGAGGGTGAAGCAGATCACCTGGGGTGCGAGGACCGGCACGCTGACGGCGCCGGCCAGGAAGACGGTGCCGAACAGCAGCGACCAGCCGCCGATGGTGACCCGCTGCTGGTGGTGGCGGTCGCCGAGCCGGCTTCCGGCGAGAATGCCGGCGACGATGCCGACCAGGCCGGCGCCACCGCCGACGGCCGCCGCGGAGGCTTCGGAGAGGGCGAACTCGCGGGCGTAGAACGACGGCATCCAGAAGAAGAGCCCGCCCAGCCCGAAGAAGAGGATGCTCAAGCCGATGATCACCGAGCGTAGGGTCCGGATGCGGAGCAGCGTTGCCAGCTGTGTCCGCATCGGGGCCGTCGGCTCGGGTTGGGGCTGCTCGACGGTGGTGTTGTCGGCGTACCAGCGGGAGAGCTGGTCGCCGACGCCGCGGATCGGTTCGCGGACGGTGAGCACGAGCGCGGCGATGATCACGCCGGGGACGGCGACCAGGAAGAAGCCGGTGCGCCAGCCCACGGTCTGGGCGAGCGCGCCGCCCGCGATGACCCCGACCGGCAGGCCGGCGAAGTAGGCCATGCGTTCGTAGCCGTAGGCGCGGGCCCGGCCGGGGCCGGGGTAGAGGTCGCCGAGGAGGCTCGACGACGGCGGGTTGTAGAGCTGGCCGGCGGCGCCGAGCAGCACCCGTACCGCGAAGAGGGTGGCGTAGGAGCCGGCCAGGCCGGTGCCGATGGTG
Organism: Actinoplanes sp. NPDC049802; assembly: GCF_040656595.1. Lineage (NCBI taxonomy): Bacteria > Bacillati > Actinomycetota > Actinomycetes > Micromonosporales > Micromonosporaceae > Actinoplanes > Actinoplanes sp. NPDC049802. The sequence goes on along the minus strand of NZ_JBFAMR010000036.1, from coordinate 33,436 downwards.
AGCAGCGCCCAGACGGCGACGATCGCGGAGATGGTCCAGGTGCGTTTGCCGGTGTCGGCGAGTTTGCCGGCCGGCAGGAGCAGGACGATCGCGGCCAGGGCGCCGGCCGTGGCGATCGCCCCGCCCGCGCTGTCGCTGAAGCCGAACTCCTTCTGGATCGTCGGCAGCGCGCCGGCCAGCAGGTTGTACTCGATCCGGTCGATGGCGGCGACGAGGGCCACGCAGATGGCGGGCCACCAGCCGAAAGGCGCGCCCGCGCCCCGGCGGACCGGCACCGGTGGGCGGCCCGGGTAGGCCGTCACCTCTTTGATGTGCCCGGATTCGTCGGTGAGGGCCATGATGGTCGCTCCTCTGCGGATGTCTGGCGGGGCACCGCGTCGCCGAGGTCGGGATCCCGGCCGATCATGCGGGCACCCTACCCGCGGGAAACGCCGTTTCGCTAGATGACACGAGCGAGGCGCCCGCGCTCAGCGGGCGGCGCGTGACCCCGGTTCCCGCGTAGCGGCGGGCCCGTCGGCGACGGCCGTGGAGAAGCGGATCTCGTAGATCGGCCGGTACCGGTCGTCGAGCAGCGTGAGCAGGCTGAGCAGCAGGACGAAGAACAACGCCCCGGCCGAGTCGAACGCCTGGCCCGCGTCGCCGAGGATGCGTTCGGCCAGGACCATCAAACCCACATTCATCAGGACGCGTACGCCGAACGCCGGCAACGTACGCTCCATGCTGCGCGCCGACCGGGCGACGGCGAGACTGATGGCGGCGTTGAGGACGACGAACACGCTGGTGCCGACGAGCAGCTGGAACGGTGTCGCTCCGGTGTTCGGCAGGACCTGGGCGTAGATGACCCACAGCAGCCCGACGAGCGCCACCTTCTCCAGCGTCGCGGCGGACCAGAGCCGGCCGTGTGCGGCGATCCACCGGCTCCGGTCGGTCACGGTGACGGCGCCGTCGGGCAGCGCGTCGGCGGCGACATGCCACTGCCAGTCCGGTGCGGGCTGGCGCGGGCGCACCGCGAACCAGTAGATCAGGCCGAGCAGGACCAGTGCGGCGATCACCGCCGGCCCGAACCACGGCACTTCGGCGACCGTCTCGGTGAAGTCGAGTTGTGCGATGTGGATCCACCACTCCTGCGGCAGCTTCACGAAGATCCAGATCGCGGCCGCCGTGATGACCCAGTTCCGCAGGGTGACGCGGGCCGGGTTCCAGAACAGGCGGTACACCTCGTACGCGATGAAGAAGTACTCGAACGTGTTCGGGAAGATCAGCAGCAGCGGCCGCCATTCGGTCAGCTCGAACGCGACCACCCCGACGAGACGGTAGAAGTAGAGGAAGCCTGCCACCCGTACGGCCGGTCTGCTCGCCCAGTTCCGCAGGGTCGTCAGGTAGGCGATCGCCAGGTAGTAGACGTCCATCGCCTTGTCGTAGCCCTGGTAGCCGGGCGGGTCGAAGCCGAACGACTGGAAGATCGTCTGGTCGACGCCGTCGAGGATCAGTGCCGCGACGATCGCGGGCAGCGGGAACCGCGGAATCAGCAGGGGCACGAGGAACCGCGCGCCCACCACCGCAATGAGCACCGCTGTCGCAGAGACCGTCATGCAGCCATGACATCCGGCCCCACCTCGGCCGGGATCATCCGGCCGGGGTGAATCATCCGCCGCGCATGAGGCGGGGCCTCCGGTGTTCCCCGCAGTCTGTGCCGCATGGGTTGCCTGTTCGCTCTCTTCGCCGGAGTCTTCCCGCGGTTGGCTCTGTTCATCATCTGGCTGGTGCGGCCGAGGCTGGTCGACGCCGCTTTCGAGGGTTGGATCTGGCCCCTGCTGGGTCTGATCTTCTTCCCGTTCGCCACGCTGATCTACGTGGTCCTCTACACCCCGGGTGTCGGCCTGGTGGGCTGGGAGTGGTTCTGGGTGATCTTCGCGGGTCTGCTCGACCTGACGCATCTGGTGGCCAGCGCCTACGCCCGTTCACGGCAGGCCCGCGGCGCCGGGGCGCCGGGGGCGTACTGAGAGCGCGTCAGCCGAGGCCGAGGTCGGACTGTCGGTGGTGAAGGCGGTGAGCGCGCCACCGGAGGGTGCGCAGATGCTAACGCCATCGACACAATCTTGTAATGGGAGCGCTCCCATGTAACGATGGCGCTCACTGTCTTACGAAGTGGGACCCGCCATGCTGAAGAAACTCGCCACCGTCCTGACAGCCACCGCGCTCACCGCCGGCCTGCTCTGGACAGCCGTGCCGTCCGACGCCGCCGCCGCGCCTCACCGGTACGGTGAAGCCCTCCAGAAATCACTGCTGTTCTACGAGGCCCAGGTGTCCGGCAAGAAGCCGGCCTGGAACCGGGTGTCCTGGCGCGGAGACTCGGCCATGACCGACGGCGCCGACGTCGGCCTGGACCTGACCGGCGGCTGGTACGACGCCGGCGACCACGTCAAGTTCGGCCTGCCGATGGCGTTCACCACCACCATGCTGGCCTGGGGCGCCGTGGAGAACCGGCAGGCCTACGCCGACTCCGGCCAGTTGACCCACCTGCTGAACAACCTGCGCGTGCCCAACGACTACTTCATCAAGGCGCACCCGTCCGCCGACGTGCTCTACGGGCAGGTCGGCAAGGGCGACGACGACCACAAATGGTGGGGTCCGGCCGAGGTGATGCCGATGGCGCGTCCCGCGTACAAGATCGATGCGACCTGTGGTGGCAGCGAGCTGGCGGCGGAGACGGCGGCCGCGATGGCAGCGAGCTCGATGGTCTTCCGCCCGACCGACGCGGCCTACGCGGACACCCTGCTCACCCACGCCAAGCAGCTCTACTCGTTCGCCGACCGGGTGCGCAAGAACTACCACGAGTGCATCACCGACGCGACGTCGTTCTACCGGTCGTGGAGCGGTTACGCCGACGAGCTGGTGTGGGGCGCGATCTGGCTGCACCGGGCCACCGGCGACGCCGGCTACCTCGCCAAGGCCGAGGCCGGCTACGACGCGCAGGGCAACGAGAACCAGACCAGCACCAAGATGTACAAGTGGACGATCTCCTGGGACAACAAGCAGTACGGCAACTACGTGCTGCTCGCCCGGCTGACCGGCAAGCAGAAGTACCTCGACGACGCGAACCGCTGGCTCGACTGGTTCACCGTCGGCGTCAACGGAGAGAAGGTGCGCACCTCACCGGGTGGCATGGTGGTCGTCGACTCGTGGGGCGCGCTGCGTTACGCCGCCAACACCGCGTTCGTCGCGCTCGTGCACAGCGACCACCTCAGCGACGCCACCCGTAAGCAGCGTTACCACGACTTCGCGGTGCGGCAGATCAACTACGCCCTCGGCGACAACCCGCGCAACTCCAGCTACGTGATCGGGTTCGGCGACAACTCCCCGAAGAACCCCCATCACCGTACGGCGCACGGCAGCTGGTGGGACAGCCAGCTGGTGCCCGAGCAGACCCGTCACACCCTGTACGGCGCGCTGGTCGGCGGACCGTCCTCCCCGGACGACGCCTACACCGACAGTCGCGGCGACTACGTGATGAACGAGGTGGCGACCGACTACAACGCCGGGTTCACCTCCGCCGTGGCGCGGCTCTACGGCGAATACGGCGGCGCGGCCCTGACCGGCTTCCCGGTCGCCGAGACGCCGGACATCCCGGAACTCTCCGTCGAGACGACGATCATGCAGAACGAGACCCGGTCGACCGGTGTGAAGGTGATCGTCTACAACAAGTCGGCGTTCCCGGCCCGGAAACTGACCGCCGGGAGATTCCGCTACTACTTCACCCGTGATGACGCCTCGGCACTGCAGATCAGCTCGCCCTACACCCAGGGCTGCCCCGGCCCGACCACGGCCAAGCAGCATTCCGGCGACGTCTGGTACGTCGAGGTGGACTGCACCGGATACCCGATCGCGCCGGCCGGACAGTCCGCGCACCGGATGGAGGTCCAGCTCAAGATCGGTGTCGCGGAGGGCGGCGTGTGGGACCCGGCGGACGATCCGTCGTACCGGGCCGCCGCCGGGCCGAACACCGGAGTGCCGCTGTTCGACGGGGCTGCGCTGGTGTGGGGCGCGGTGCCGGACGGCACGAACCCGTCACCGTCGCCGTCCGTCTCGGTGTCTCCGTCGGTCTCGGTCTCCCCGTCGGTCTCGGTCTCCCCGTCCGTCTCTCCGTCGGCGTCCGTGTCCGCGTCGGCTTCGGTCTCGCCGTCGGTGTCCACGCCGCCCGCCGGTTGCCGGGTCGCCTACACCACGAACGACTGGGGCAGTGGCTTCACCGCCAACGTGACCGTCACCAACGGGTCCACCGCGGTCAACGGATGGACGCTGACCTTCCCCTACACCGCCGGGCAGAAGATCTCGCAGGCCTGGTCGGCCACGGTCACCCAGTCCGGCACCCAGGTCACCGCCACGAACGCCGGCTGGAACGGAAACCTGCCCGCCGGCGGCACGGTGAGCTTCGGCTTCAACGCCACCCACACCGGCTCCAACCCGGCGCCCACCTCCTTCACCCTCAACGGCACGGCCTGCACAGCGAACTGAGATCGGGATCGCCCCCACAGTGCCGGCGACCCTCGCCGCGGCCATGGCGGCCGGAAACCGCCATGGCCGCGCTGACGGGCTCGACTACCCGGTGACCCCGCCGGCCTGAGCCGGGGCACGCGGAAGGGACCCGTTCCCGGGGCCCTTCCGCGTGCCGGTCAGTTGCTGAGGATCTGTCTGCGGCCGCTCACGAACCACATGATGATGCCGACACCGGGCAGCAGGACCACGAACCAGATCCACCGGGTACGCGATCGCCGCTCCAGCGGCGCCCGCGAGATGCTGACGAGCGTGGCGCCGAACAGTGCCACACCGGCGGCCACCAGGACGGTCCAGAAGGCGATACCGGCGATCGTCGAGAGCTCGAACATCAGTGCGTTTCTCCTTAGGAAGTGTGCGGGGAATCAGGCGTCGCGGCGGCTGAAGCCGATCGCTCCGGCGATGAGGGCCAGGAGCACGTACCCGACGGCCACCGCCGCCGCGCCACCCTGTGAGAGCAGATAGGGGTGGTTGCCGCCGGCCAGTTGGGGGGTCAGGTTGGGCAGCAGCACCGAGGCGAGGCGCAGCTGCCACACCGTCGGCAGGAAGTGGGCGAAGATCGGGGCCACCAGCACCAGCGCCCCGAGCGTGGTCAGCGCCGCCGCGGTGGACCGGACGACCGCGCCCAGGCCCATCGCCACCAGGCAGGTGACCAGCACGATCAGGGTGGCGCAGAGAACCGTCGGGATCGCGTCGGTCCACTGCGGCCATGGATTGATCGGTTTCGGACGGTCGCCGAGCAGCAGTCGTGCGTCGGCGAAGGCGAGCAGTGCGAACAGCGCGCCGCAGCCCAGCCCGGTCAGCCCGGCGACGATGGCCTTCGCCCCGAGCAGCAGGCGCCGCCGCGGCACCGCCAGCAGGGCCGGGCCGATCGAACGGGTGGTGTACTCGCTGGTGATCAGCATCGCGCCGATCGCGCCGACGAAGAACATCACGAACGGCATGGTCACCACGGTCGGGTCGGCCGTCTCGTAGCCGGCCCGGTCCGCCGGGGTGGCCGCGTCGTACGACTGGACCAGGAAGAACAGGATCAGCGCGCCGAGCGCTGTCGCGATCACGCCACCGGTCAGGAACCACCAGGTCGACCGGAGGGTGCGCACCTTCATCCACTCGGCGGCCACGGCGTCACGCATCCTGATGCTCCTTCACAGCGGTGGCCCGGTACTCCGCGGCCTCTCCGGTCATTTCCAGATAGACGTCCTCGAGCGTGGCGCTGCGCGGGGTGAGCCCGTGGATCGGGATCGACGCGGCTGCGGCGGCGTCACCGATGGCCGGCGCGTCCACACCCACCGCGACCAGGTCGCCGTCGCCGTTACGGGTCACCGTGGCGCCGAGCCGGGTCAGGGCACCGGTCAGCTCGGCGGGCCGGGGGGGTGCGGACGACCACGTCGCGTTCGAACCTCTCCCGCATCTCGGTCACCGAGGTGTCCTCGATCAGGCGGCCCCTGCCGATGATCAGGACCCGGTCGACGGTCGCCGCCATCTCGCTCATCAGGTGGCTGGAGAGCAGCACCGTCCGGCCCTCGGCGGCCAGCGAGCGCAGCGTCGACCGGATCCACCGGATGCCGGCCGCGTCGAGACCGTTGACCGGCTCGTCGAGCAGCACCACGGCCGGGTCGCCGAGCAGGGCGCCGGCGATGCCGAGCCGCTGCCGCATGCCGAGCGAGAAGCCGCCGACCCGCTTGCCGGCCACACCCGACAGGCCGACCCGCTCGAGTACCGCGTGCACCCGCGCGTGGCCGATGCCGTTGCTCCGGGCCAGACAGGCCAGGTGGGTGAAGGCGCTGCGGCCCGGGTGGGCGGCGTCGGCGTCCAGGACCGCGCCGACCTCGTGCAGCGGGTGGCGGATCTCGGCATACCGCCGGCCGCCGATCAGGGCCTCGCCGGAGGTGGGACGGTGCAGGCCGAGCATCATCCGCATCGTGGTGGACTTGCCGGCGCCGTTGGGCCCGAGGAAGCCGGTCACCACACCGGGGCGGACCTCGAACGACAACCGGTCGACGGCCGTCGTTGCCCCGTACCGTTTGGTCAGCTCTCGTAGCTCGATCATGCGTCCCATGGTGTCGGCGGGGCGGGCGCCGGGCGTCTGACCGAGGTCTCGAGTTCAGGTATGACCTGGGTCAGACGCGGCGTCCGGCAGCCGCGTATAGCGTGATCGCGTGACAAGGGCCTACGCATTCGACGGGGTTGTCGCCGCCCTCCTCGCCTATCTGATCGCCGGCGCGGTCCTCGACCCGCCGGGTCCGGCGTATGCCGGCCCCGCCGCGGTGGCATGGCTGTCCGGCCTGGCGGTGGCGCTGCCGCTCGTGGTGCGCCGCCGATGGCCGCTGCCGGTGCTCGCCGTCGTGACCGCGGCCGCCGCGATCGCCACCGCCACCGGCGTCGTCGGCCTCGGGGTGATCGTGGTGACCTGGTTCCCGGTCGCGTTCGCCCTCTACACCGCGGCCACCGCGGCCGCCCGGAGGGCGTCCGCAATCGCCCTGGCCGGCGCCCTGGCCGCGCCCGCCGTCACCGTCCCGTGGCTCTACCTGCGCACCGGTGTCACCACCGCCGACGCGCCGGGCAGCGAGGTGCCGCTGTGGTGGCAGGTCGAGCTCGGCGTGACCGTCGTCCTGCTGACCGCCGCGTGGTCGATCGGCGGCCTGATCCGCTGGCGGCGGGCCCTCCAGACCGACGCGGCCCGCCGGCTCGCCCGCGACGCGGTCGCCGGTGAACGGCTGCGGATCGCCCGCGAGCTGCACGACATCGTCGGGCACAGCCTGAGCCTCATCGCGGTGAAGGCGACCGTGGCCAACCACATCGCCGAGGAGAAACCGGCCGAGACCCGGGCCGCGCTTCTGACGATCGAGAAGACCAGCCGGTCGGCGCTCACCGAGATCCGGCGGCTGCTCGACGTGCTGCGGGCCGACGACGATCCGGCGTCCGCCGAGCTGGCGCCCGCGCCCGGCCCCGCCGACCTGCCCGACCTGGTCGAGCGGCTGCGGTCCGGCTCCTTCCACATCGATCTGGAGCTCGACGGCACGGCGGAGCTGCCGACCGCGATCGGCCTCACCGTCTACCGCATCGTCCAGGAGTCGCTGACCAATGTGATCAAACACGCGGGCGCCAGCCGGTGCCGGGTGTCGGTGCGGGCCGCCGGCGGCGAGGTGCGCATCGACGTGACCGACGACGGCCGCGGGCGGCAGCCGGCCCGCCGTCGTCGCGTCGGACAGGGGCTGATCGGTATGCGCGAGCGTGTGACGATGTATCGCGGCAGGCTCGTCACGCGGACCCGGCCGGACGGCGGGTTCGAGGTGTCCGCCGCGATTCCGTACACCGCAGTGGAGGAGACCGCGTGACCGATTCGGACATCAGAGTGCTTCTCGCCGACGATCACCCGCTGATGCGCGAAAGCTTCCGGGCACTGCTCGACGCATCGTCCGGATTCGACCCGGTCGGCGAGGCCGGCACCGGGGCCGAAGCCGTCCGGTTGGCCCGAGAGCTGCAACCCGACGTGGTCCTCATGGACGTCCGGATGCCCGAGATGGACGGCATCGAGGCGACCCGTCAGATCTGCGCGACCTCCTCCGTGCGGGTGCTCATCCTGACGACGTTCGATCTCGACGAATATGTGTATGCGGCCCTTCACGCCGGTGCCAGCGGCTTCCTGGTCAAGGACACCACCGCGGTCGACCTGCTCAACGGCATCCAGTTGGTCGCCGCCGGCGAGGCGCTCCTCGCACCCCGGGCCACCCGGCGGCTGATCGACGCCTTCACCGGGCAGATCAACCCTGCTCCCGGTGCGCCGCGCGGCCTCGACACCATCACGGACCGCGAACGCGAGGTCCTCACCCTGATCGCGCACGGCCTCTCGAACACCGAGATCGCAGAGCACCTGCACCTCGGTGTGGGCACCGTGAAGACCCACATCGGCCGTCTGCTGCACAAGCTCGCCGCCCGGGACCGCGCCCAGCTGGTGATCACCGCCTACGAGTCCGGCCTGGTCACCGCCCAACGCCGCCCCAGCGCCCGATAGCAGATCTTCCGTGGTACGCGGACCTCATCCCGTCCACTTCTGATCGTTCTGCTCGGTCGGTGTCTGCTTTCCAGGTCGTGTTTCGTAAGCGTCTGCTGTGGCCAGTGAGCCAGACCGCGCGTGGCGGTGATCGATAAGAGAAGAGGTCTCCGGTAGATCGGTTAGCGACCAAGCAAACCGATCTACCGGAGACCTCGTGCCCAGGGTAGCGGCAGCGAGGCGGCACGATCTCACCGACGTGCAGTGGGCCCGGCTGAAGGCTGTCCTGCCAGCGGAGCCGGGTCGTGGACGGCCGCCCAAGTGGACGAAACGGCAGATCATCGATGGGATCCGGTGGCGGGTTCGGACCGGGACACCCTGGCGGGACGTGCCCGAGGCGTACGCGCCTTGGCAGACCTTGTACCGCTGGTTCCGGCGGCCGGCGTCGGCTTTCTGAGGTTCCTGACCTGGTTCGGTCCGGTTGTGGGGTTGCGCCCGCCGACGTGCGTTTCCTGGTGCGCGTGCTCTGTCGGTCCGTTAGTGATCGCTCCGCCTGCGCGCATCTGTGCCGCGCCCCGCCGGGCTGAGACCGGTGGTCCCGCACGCCACGTCTTGTCTTTGCATCGATCAGTCTCTATCGTGCCCAGGAAAGCGCTTTCCCCCCGCTTGAAGGCGCGACCTGATCCCCACACGAAGGTGAGAAAGCGATGAAACGATCAGTCGCCATACGGTGGATGGCAGTCGGGGCCACCGCGGCCGCCAGCACCGCGATCGCCCTGGCGCTGCCGACGGCGCAGGCCATGGCCGCCGACAACCTCAGCCTCGGCGCGGGCGCCGACGGCTCCAGCAAGGCCAGCGGCACCAGCTACGGCAACGTCCGCGACGGGAACACCGGCACCTACTGGTCGCCGGCCGGCTCGACCGGCTACGTCTCGGTCAAATGGGGCAGCGCCACGACGGTGTCCTCGGCCGTCATCAAGCAGGCCTCGGGCGGCGGCTCGATCAGCTCCTGGCGTCTGCTCAACGCCGACAACAGCGCGGTCCTGGCCAGCGGCAGCGGCAGCCCGAGCACCATCTCGTTCTCCTCGACGTCGCTGAAGAAGCTCACCTTCGAGATCACCGCGGCGTCCAGCGCGCCGCGGGTCGCCGAGTTCGAGACCTACTCCAGCGGTGGCGGCACCCCGACGACCAGCCCCACCGCCGGCCCCACGACCAGCCCGACGGTGAGCCCGACCAGCGGCACCGGCACGCCGACCGGCGCGTGGCCGTCCTCGGCCGGCAACGTGTCGATCTCCGGCACGGTCTCCGTCTCGGGGACCTTCGACGGTGGCATGAAGACCTACTGCTGCATCGGTGACGGTTCGCAGAGCGAGTCCCAGGACCCGATGTTCAAGATCGCCAACGGCGGCACCCTGCAGAACGTCATCATCGGTTCCCCGGCCGGCGACGGCGTCCACTGCGAGGGCACCTGCACCATCCGCAACGTGTGGTGGAACGACATCGGCGAGGACGCCGCCACGTTCAAGGGCACCGGCGGCGGCACCAGCTACGTCATCGGCGGCGGCGCGCGGTCCGGCAGCGACAAGACGTTCCAGCACAACGGCAACGGCACCGTCAGTATCTCCGGCTTCTACCTCAGCGGCTCCGGCAAGCTGTACCGCGGCTGCGGCAACTGCACCACGTCGTACCAGCGTCACGTGAAGATCGACAACGTGCTGCTGAACGACATCGACATGGTCGCCGGCATCAACAGCAACTGGGGTGACACGGCCACCATCACTCGCGTCACCATCACCAACGCCTCCGGCGCCACGGTCTGCGGCAAGTACCAGGGCGTCGCCAAGGGCAGCGAGCCCAAGTACCTCGGCGAGGGCTGGAACGACGCCAACTGCAAGGTCACCCAGAGCGACATCACCTACAAGTAGGCCCCTGGGGCGCTCATCTCGCGGTGGGCGCCCCACCCGCTGCCCGCGCCGCGATCGGCTCCTCGACCGGCGTGGGCAGCGTCGTCTCGACATCGATCAGCTTCGCCTCGGCCGGCGTGATGACTATCAGAGCCCAGTTGGGTTCCGACGCGTGGCGAGCCCGAAACCACACACCGTGCCGTCGTAGAGCGAGCGGATTCGGGCCTTCCCTTTGGCGCGCTGCTCCGGCGTCATCCGGTAGCCGCTGTTCATGCGCGGGGACTCCTCCGGGATGCCGTCCACCACATTGAGTTCGGCTGATCGCGGATCAGCAGCAGTCTCGGCGTGTGCACCTCGGTGTGATCGTCAGCGCCACCTACGAATTGCGCCGCTGGAAGTGCAGCCGCGGCGTGTTCCTCGCGGTGCGGACCACGATTGCTTCTCGTGGCGCAGAGCCGGATTGTTCCTCGCGGCGCAGAGTCCGATCTGCGAGCCGTGCCAGGTGAGCCCTCGGGCTCAGCCTGAACCGGCATATCTCGGCGTTGCGGCAGAAGCCCTGACGATTGCTTACATCACGTGGCCGGGAACCGGAAGGGCCGAACCGGACGGGGGCGTCGATACTAGACGGACCTTGATCAAGCTGAATACAGCTGGTTACTGTGCGTAAACCACGTGGGAACGTGAAACTCCCCGAGGGCAGCGCGGGGGCGTAATGACTTCCTCTACTGCGGTGGTGTTCATCCCGTCACGGACGGAGTCGACCCTCGGCCGACTCCCGATCAAACCTTCATGGAGTTACCGATGGCGAGCACCGAAGACCTGCGAGATGCTCCGAACCAGGCTGCCGTCCATACCGAGGCGCTCTGTTCTGAGGAAGTTCTTCGTCTGGGCCGACGTCACAGAACCCGCCGGAACCTGGCCGTATTCGGTGGCGGGGCGGCGGCCTTCGCCGTACTCGCCGCAGGCGCGTTCACCACGTTCAACCCCGGCCCTGCTGAACTTCCGGCAGCAGCACCGAACACCGCGCCGGCCGGGGCCGACGTTGCGCCATCACCGGAGGCATCTTCTCGAACGGTATCCATGCCGGTCGAGCACCGCTACGTCTTCGAGGGCGAAACAGTCGTCGAGCGTGGCGTCTACAGCACTGTGATCGTCGACAAGACCCTGCCCGAAGACGTTGGCCGCGCCGGCTTCGTGCTCCACCGGGTCCCCGGCACCGCGAAGCTGCCGAAGCCGACCGAAGACAGCAGCGTCCTCACCGCCGGAAAGACCACTGTCCGGGTGGAGAAGTACGAAGCAGAAGCCGGAACCGACCGGCAACTGGAATGGGTGTCAGACAACACCTTGTTCGCCATGCAGGCATACGCGGTGCGCGCCCGCGACGGCCGCGCTTTCGTACCCACCGACGAAGAACTCAAAGTGCTGGTCGAGTACATCAACGCGCGGTTCGCCGGCAAACGTTGATCCGCAACCGGACAGCTCACAACCATGAGCGCAGGAACCGGCGATCACTGGGGTTCCACCACCGAGGACGGCGTACCGGAAAAGAAGCTGGAAGCGAAGCACGCACCGTGAGCCGCGTGGACGGCATGAGCCTGCGACGGCTCATGCCGTCCACGCCGGTCGTCAGGGGATGGCGCGGGTGTTGAAAGCGAACCGGGCCACCGAGTCGGCGATGGCGTCGGCGTTGACGTCGAGCGCGGTCATGTCGACGTTGGTGAGGGTGTCGCAGGCCTGGTGGTAGCAGACGTCATAGGCGACGCCGGCGGTCCCGCCGAACAGGGCCTGCTCCTCCGGTGTCTTGATGCCCTCAGCGCCGGTGAAGATGCCGCCGGCGGGGATCCCCACCGCGATGAACGGCCCGTAGTCGGAGCGGCCGTCGAAGTCGGTGCCGACGTGGCCGAGACCGCGGCGGTCGTAGAAGGCTTCGAGCTGCTTCTCGATCTGCGCGGAGCCGGGCGGCCCGGCCGGCGAGCCGACCGCGTCGGAGTCGTCGCCGTCATACAGCTTGTAGGCGTAGTTGGGCGAGGCGACCATGTCGAAGTTGAGGTACAGCTTGATCCGGTCCCGCTCGGTGGCGGACAGGCCCTCGACGTACTGGTCGGAGCCGAGCAGCCCGATCTCCTCGGCCGCCCAGAACGCGAAGCGGACCTTGTTCTTCACCGGGAAGTGCCGCATCTGCAGCGCGGTCTCGAGGATCGCGGCGGTGCCGGAGCCGTTGTCGTTGATGCCGGGCCCGACCGGCACGCTGTCGAGGTGGGCGCCGACCATCACGACGTTCTTCGAGCTGCCCGCCCGGGTCTCGGCGATCACGTTGTGGTTGGTGCCGAGTGTCAGGGTGGCGTCGACCTTGAGCCGGACGGTGGCGCCGGGAGTCGCGGCCAGCTCGTTGCCGACGGCGAAACTGGCGAACACCATCGGCACCCCGGCCCGCCACTCGCCGATGTCCAGCGGGAACGGGTCCGTACGCCCCGGCTGTCCCTCGTTGAAGACGATGATCCCGGAGGCCCCGGCGAAGCCCGCGTTGCGAATCTTGGTCGCGAACGCGCACGTGCCACGCTGGATCAGCGCGATCCGGCCGGCGACGAAGCCGTCGAAGTCGGAGGTCTCGCAGCCGCTCGTCGACGACGGCGCCGGGGTCGGCGGCAGGACGAGGTCGACACCCTGCACCTGCGCGGTCACGTCGCCGGCGGGGGAGGGCTCGAAGGAGACGAAGTCCGTGCCGGGAACGTAGGCCTTGCCGGCCGGCGCGGTCAGCTCCAGCGTGGGCGGGTTGTTCTCCGTCCAGCCCTGGACGAAGTTGATCGGGTCGAGCGTGACCTTGTAGCCGGCTTTGCGCAGCTTGTCGGCGACGTAGTCACGTGAGGCGTCGTAGCCGGGCGTCCCGGCCGCGCGGTTGCCGCCGTTGGCGTCGGCGATCGCCTGCAGCGCGTTCAGGTGCTTCTTGGCGTTCGCGCCGGTGACCTGCTTGACCAGAACCTTGGCGAAGACGTCATCGAGCGAACCGCCGGCGGTGGCCGGTGTTGGCTGGGCGAGAAACAGGGCCAGGGTCGCGGTCACCGAAACGGCGCCGACGATCCCCCTGCGAAGGTAGGTGCGCATGGTCCCCCCGGGTGAATTGATCAATTGATGGTCGTGACTCCCGTGTAGCGCTTCGCCCGGAACTTAACGCGCGTTCTTGACGCCAGGAATGGCCCGATCAGGTCGACCCGAAAGGCCGGTCGCTTTACCGAGGCCCGGCGAACCGGCTGTGGCCCAGGCGTTCGGGACGGAAGTGAAATGGGGGACGTCGCAGGTCACGGCGGCTCCGCGTGACCATCTCGGTGCGATATGTCCAATGGGTTCAATTGAATTGATTTGTGTCTATCATGCGGGTCTCAGGCAAAATGATGACCATGTATCGATCAGGCGTTTTGTTCACTGGAAACGACTTCCCCCGGGCCCGGTTGTGCCGAGCCCGGCACGTCGACTCCTGACCCTTGCCCGCCCACGGTTTCGGCTTCACCCCGCCGGCCGGCGGCCGAACGCCCGCATCGCCCACGCCCCTACCAGCGGGCCGGGCGTCAGCAGCCAGAACGCCCAGCGCCAGCCGACGTTGTCAGCGACCACCGGTACGAGCTGGATGGTGACCACGGTCAGAGCGAACCCGATGGCCGTCTGCGCGGTGAGTGCCGTGCCGACGTAACGTTTGTCGGCGACCTCGCTCAGCGAGGTGGAGAAGACACCGGAGTCGGCGATGACCGCCGCGCCCCACACCACACCGAGCGCCACGACCGCGGCGGGCGCGGCGGTGAAGAACAGCGGCGAGACCAGACAGCAGGCGCCGCTGACCGCGAGCGCGGCGACCGCGGCCGGTGATCTGCCGAACCGGTCCGCGGCCCACCCACCGGCCAGGCATCCGAGGACGCCGGCGATGCCGATGGCGAGGAACGCGAGGAGGCTGACGTCGGTGTCGGCACGGCCCGTTCGGGCCGCGGCGCCCGCGATCAGGAAGCTGGGCAGCCAGGTCCACAACGCGTACAGCTCCCACATGTGACCGAAATAGCCCAGGTTCACGAGTCTCGGGCCGCGTTCGCGGAACATCGTCAGGGCGTACCGGGGATAGGGCCGTGGTGTCGTGCCGTGAGCGAACTGCGGACCTTCCCGGACGAGCACCGCCGCCAGCAGCGCGCCGACGGCCGCGCAAGCGGCGGCGGCTCCCATCACGCCGCGCCACGGCAGCTCGCCCAGGCCGCGGATCAGATGGGGGAGCGCCGAGCCGAGAGTGAGCGCTCCGATCATGACGCCGAACGCGAGTCCCCGGCGGGTGGACGCAGTCCAGGACGCGGTCAGTTTCATGCCGACCGGATAGACGCCGGCGAGGAAGACGCCGGTGAGGAAACGCAGCGGCACGGCACCGGCCAGCCCGTCGACGCCGATGGCGAAGGCGGCGGTGCACGCCGCCGCGAGCGCCGCGCACACCGCCATCAGCAGGTGGGCCTTGACCCGGTCGGCCAGGTTGAACGCGGTCGAGGTGATCGCCCCGGCGACGAAGCCCAGTTGGACGGACGCGGTCAGCCAGACGGCAGCGCCGGCGCTCAGGTGCCACGAGTCGCGCAGCGCCGGCAGCACCGCGGAGGCGGAGAACCAAACCGCCAGACCAAGCACCTGTACGGCGGCGATCAGTGCCCTCTGTGCTCCGGGCCGATGCGTCATTGTCCTGCTCTTCCGGGATCGGCCGGCGGCTGCTCCGAACAGCGTCTATCGCTGGCCGCGTGCCCTTTCCGCCACCTCGCTCAACACCCACGCGGCCGCCTCGGCCGGTGTCTCATTCTTGAGCAGAATGTGGATATCCGCCTCGGCGTAAACAGGCCGGCGGATTTCGAGCATGGCCTTCACACGGTCGCTTCCGTCCGGATTCAACGCGATGACCCGGCCCTCCGCCCGCACCCGTTTCATGATGAGTTCTTCGTCGGCGTGAAGCCAGACGGACGTGCCCATCTGTTTCGCCTTGGCCCGGACGCCGGCCCGCATCCAGGCCCCGCCCCCGAGCGTTATCAGGTGGTCGTGACGGTCGAGCAGCGAGAGCACGACCTGCTCCTCGATCGAGCGGAACAGCTCCTCGCCGGAGTTGACGATGATCTCCGAGCAGGTTCGGCCGGTCTGGCGTTCGATCTCGTGATCGCTGTCCACGAGATCAAGCCCGGTCAACTCGGCCAGGGCCCGGCCGACCGTGGTCTTGCCGACAGCGGTCATGCCCACGATGACGATCGGCGCCGCCGAAGCCACGGCGCGAGTCGAGGCATCGTCGACAGTCGGTCGGGCGCTAGGCATGCCCGCAACTTTAGCCTACCGTTGTTGGCCGCGATGAGTGGTCTCACTTGGCAGGAGATCAGGGCTTGAGAGACCCGAACGCCGATTCCTGGACCGGTTTTCGAAATGGCGGCCCCATATGGGGATCCCTGCCGCTCCCACCGCTATTGCAAATCCTGATCGTTCGCGAGCATCTGCCGAAGTGTCTCGAGATCATTTGGGCGATTGCCGGGCCCGGGTCCGGTTCTCCGGCCCGCTCTGGCGTGGCGCCAGTCATCGACCCGGCGGGGGCATGAGCTCCGCCGAGATCGCGACCGTCGTCGGCCACGGCGGCGTGCACTGAGCCGGTCTGTATCGTCGGCCCGGTGAAGAGTGATCGCCCGCTGTGTGTCCTCGTCGGTCCGCCAGGCGCGGGCAAGACGACGGTCGGGCGCCTGGTCGCAGGCTCGCTCGACGCCCCGTTCCTCGACACGGACGACATGGTCGCCGACCTGGCGGGCAAGCCGATCGCCGAGATCCTGTTCGACGAGGGCGAGGCGGCGCTCCGCTCGGCGGAGCGCGCCGCGGTGATCGAGGCCCTCGCCGCCCCGTCCGCGGTCGTGGCCCTCGGCAGTGGCGCGGTGCTCGATCCAGATGTCCAGACATACCTGGCGGATCACTTCGTCATCCATCTGGCCGCCCAACTCGCCACGGTCACGCGGCGCACGGCAATGACCTCCGGCGGCCAGATCGCCGGAATCGGCGTGCGCTCCCTGTTGAGAACCATGCTGGACGAACGCTCCCAGCTGTACCGTCGTCTGGCCTCGATCACGATCGCCACTGACGACCGTACGCCCGAAGCCGCCGCAACCGAGGTGAAGCAGGCTCTTCGGTTGCAACGATGACCGCCTCAACCGGGTCTCGGCCTACGAGCCCGGCGTACGGAGATCAAGCAGCCGTCTCGAACGCTCCGAGGCGACGCCCACGACCAGCCGGGCAAGATCGACCGTGCATGGCATCTGCGAACGGCTAGCGGGTGGGGCGGTGCCGCGGCTTTCGGCCGGCCGCCGCCAATTCGTCGGCGATGTGTTCGCGCAGCGGCTGGAGGAGGCCCGACACCCGGATCCTGCGGTCGTCCTCCGGCCACTGGAGCCGCGCGATGTGCCGGACTTCTCTCTCGGTGGCGGCCAGTTCCTCGACGTGCGGCCAGGCACCGAGCGCACGGCTGGTCGCGAACATCAGGGCCGCCAGGTCGGTAACCTCGATCATCCCGTCGTGGAGCCGGTCGAACGCGTCGAGCAGGTTGGTCAGCATGCGATGCTCATCGATCGACATGCTAGGAGCGTAACCAGCGCTGATGTCCGTCGCATCGACCTTGGCGCGTCCGGAACCGGGCAGATCAGCCCGGCGGGCGCGGCAGAGGCTTGCGGGGCGGATGATCGCGGGTCTTCCACGGCGGGTACGCGTAGGCGTACTCGATCTTCGGGGTTGTGTGGATGAGCGAGAATGCCGCCATGATCAGCGAAGAGCGGGGTTTGCGGGTTACGGCGTCGGTGTTCGGCAGGACGTTGCTGGTGGTCGCGGGCGCGCTTCCGTTCTTCTACCTGGCCGCGGCAGCCGAGGTGGGATGGATGGAAGGGCTCGCCGACGACGGCACCGGACCGGTGATCGGGACGGCTCTGACCTGGTCCGTTCTGCTGGCGTTGTTCCTCGGGGCGATGCTGTACCGGTTCCGTGGGGCGAAGGTGGCGGCGGCCACGGGGTGGGGTCTCAGCCTGCTTCCGGCGGCGGGGCTGTTCGCGCTGCTCTACACCTACATGTACCTCGGTTGAGCGTTTCATCGACTTCGGTCGGGTCGAGACTGGACTGAGGTCGGCGGCGCGCTCCCGGCCGGTTCGTGATGGTTGAGGCCATCGAGGTCGGGAGGCGACGAGATGGATCGTGCGCGGTGGGCGCCGCCGGTGGCGCTGCTGGTTCTGGCTCCGTGGGCGGCTGAGGCGTCCTGGGGTGGCTATCCGGTCACCCACTATCCGCTCGTGGCGCTGTTCCTGGGGCCGCTGTACGGCGGTGCGGCGCTGCTCATCCGCGAGTTCGCGCGCCGCACCGGGGGTGGCTGGCCGGTGATCGTGCTGCTCGCCGCGGCGTTCGGGGTCGTGCAGGCGGGCCTGGTGGATCAGTCGCTGTTCAACCCGGGGTTCCTCGACGACACCGAGTACGCCGGGACGGCGCCGGCCGCGACGGTGTTCGGGTTCGGCGTCGACCGGGCGTTCATTTACGTCGGCAATCATGTGCTGCTCAGCATCTGTGCGCCGATCATGCTGGTGGAGGCGTTCTCGCGTACGCCGTACCGGCCCTGGCTGGGTGGTCGTGGCCTGCTGGGCATCGGCGTCCTCTACCTGCTGGGCAGCCTGATGATCTTCGCCGATGACGAGAACGGCCGGAAGGGGTTCGTGCTCTCCCCGGGGCAGTGGGGGCTCGCCGTGGCGGTGATCGTGACGCTGGCCGGTCTCGCGCTGCTTCCCCGGTGGCGGCGCACGCCGCGTCCGAGGACCGGCCGGGTTCCGCATCCGCTGCTGTTCGGGGCGGGGGTGCTCGCCGTCCACGTGGGCCTGTGGTTCGTCTCGGGCTGGTCCGCCGTGGGTTTTCAGGTGGTGGCCGTCCTCGCCGGTGTCGCCCTGGTGGCAGCCTGGTCCCGGCGGGTGGGATGGACGGCCCGGCATGTGGTGGCCGGATGGTCCGCCGCACTGCTCGCCGCCGCGGCGGGCGCCGCGTTCTCGCCCGCCTATGTGCCGACGTCCGCCCTGCTGGGGGTCGTCAGCGACGTGACCGTCGGCGTTCTGGCGGTGGCGCTGGTCGCCTGCGCCTACCGGCGAGCCGGCGCGGGGTCACCTCCATCGAATCGGTCGGCAAACGAAGCGGAAGCACGAACGGCCGGCGGGGTGACGGGGAAGCCCGAACGGCCGGCGGGTGACGCGAAACCCTGCCGACGTCGCTGAAAACGGTGCTTCCAGCGGCCTACGGTCTGCGGTTCCAGCGCAACGGCCCCGGGCGTACGCTCCACAGCACCCGCCGCCACCAGTTGCGCCGGGCCCGCAACGCCGTGGCGTAAGCGACCACCTGTTCCCCCGCCCGATCCGCCTGCCCCGCGTCGGCGGCCTCCGGCGCGAACCCGGCCGTGTTGATCGCGTCCACCAGCGCGTCGAGCGGCGGCAGCGGCGGCGCTTCCGGCACGTCCGCCACCGGCTCCGCGCCGGACGGCGGCTCCGCGCCGGACGGCGGCACCGCGCCGGACGGCGGCACCGCGCCGGGCGACGGCTCCGCGCCGGACGGCGGCACCGGCCGCCGGAGCAGACCACCTCGTTTCGCGGGTGGTGGCGGCACCGACGCGTGCCCGGCCGCCTCGGTCGCCGACAGATGCGCCGGGACCGGGTTCCCGGCCAACCGCAGCGTGTCGGTGAACTCCAGCCAGGCCCCGGTGATCCGCTGCGCCGGGTCTCCGAACGTGAGCCGCCGCCGCCGTTGCGAAGACCGCAGCGCGACCACCGCCACAGCGGCGCCCACCAGCACGAACACCAGCCCACCCGAGGCGCCGGAGGCGATCAGCGCGGTGGACGGCCCACCCGCGCCGGGCGCGGCCACGACCACGGACGGCGGTGCCGACGACTCCTCGCCGGTGGGCGCGGGCGTGTCCGACGGTGACGGCGGCGGGGTCGGTGACGGCGGCGTGAAGTCCTCCTCCACCGGCCGTACGTCGTCGGTCTCGGGCAGCGGGTCGAAGGCCACCCACCCGACCCCGTCGAAATACACCTCCGGCCAGGCGAGCGCGTCGCCCGCGGTGACCGGGCCGCCCGCGGCCGGCGCGATGAACCCGACCACCACCCGGCTGGGCAGACCGGTCATCCGGGCGAGCAGCGCGTAGGCGGCCGCGAACTGCTCGGACGTTCCCTTCTGGCCGCCGAGGTCGCGGCGCCCGAAGAGGAAGTGGGCGAGGTTCGGGTACGCGTGCCCGCTCGGCGCGTCGGCCACGTGCCGGTAGTGCTCGCCCAGGAACTGTTCGATCACCACGGCCCGGTCGTAGGCGGCGCCGTACCCCTCGGCCAGATGCTCGGCGAGCCGCTCGATCTGCGCGGGCGTGTTCGGCCCGACCTTCAGATAGCGGACCCAGGCGTCGCCGGACGGCACGTCGGCGACCGGCAGCAGGTTCAGATCCGGGGTCTCGACCTGGGAGACGGCCGTGTAGCGCAGCCCGTCGGTCAGCCCTTCCGGCCGGATCAGGGTGCCGGTCGCCGCGTCGTAGGCGACCCGGGCCCCGGTGATCCGGGTGGGCGTCGGCACGGCCGGAAGCAGCCGGCCGGTCAGCCCGGTGATGGTGATCTGCTGCTGCGACTCGCTGACCTGGGCGCCGGCCGCCACGGTGGGGGGCGGCAGCACACGTCCGGCGTTGCGGTAGACGCCACCGACCCGCCAGGTCACCCCGTCGTAGTCGGAGAGCACCGCGAGCCGCAGCCGCACACCCGGCTGAGCGGGCGAGGCGGACGGCTTCCCGGAAGGACGGGACGCGGCGGCGGACGGCGCCGGAGCGGCCGCCGGAACGAAACCGGGACGGAACTCCAGCAACTGCTGGGTGGGGTCGAGCGCCCACCCCGAGATCCGGTTCAGCGGGCTCTCGTCGAGGCTGTCGACGCGCGGCGGTTGCACGTACCGTCGTGGGTCGACCGGCGTGGCGGTGACCCGGCCGGCGACCCACGGACCGGTCGCCGCGATCAGCCCGAGAACGACCGCCAGGCCGGCGGCCGCCCCGCCCAGCGCACGCGCCCGCACGGCCGCGTGCGCCGTGGCCGCGGTCACCGACGTGCCGGCGAGCGCGGCCACGACCAGCCCCGCGAACGCCAGCGTGCAGGAGGTGGCCGCCGACGCGTTGGGCCCGACCACGTAGAGCGCGCCCGCGTAGACGAGCGCCGGCGGCAGACAACCGAGCAGCACCCGCCCGCCGCGCACCGCGACCTCGGTGGCGGCGAGCCCGGCGACCCAGACGGCGCCGACCGCGATGATCACCGTGTCCGGCGTCGCCTCGATCGGGATCATGGCGGTGAGCAGCCGCGGAATGCCGTTGGTGAGCGCGTCCCGGGCGGCCGTGAACGTCAGCCCCGCGTCCCCGGCGGCCAGTCGCAGAGCCAGCACCGCGTACCCGGCCAGCAGCGCGGCCGAGATCGGCGCGACCGTCCACGACGGCAGCCGCCGCGCCGCGACCCCGACACCCACCGACAGCACCGCCGCGCCCGCCACCAGCCGGAACAGCAGACCGTCCGCGTAGATGCCACCCAGCGCGGCACCGGCGAGCATGAGCATGCCGGCCAGCGCGACCGGCACGACGGCCCGGCGCAGCACGCGCGTCACCATCCGCGGACCCCGTCCCAGGCGGCGGCGAACTCGGCGCCGTCGGCGGCCTCGATCACCAACAGGCGGTCGGTGGGCGCGGCAGGCGACGAGTCACGGTCACCGAGGATTCCGGCCAGAGCGACGGGGTACGCCGAACGCAGTCCACTCAGCGCCCCCAGATCGTCGCGCCCACCCGGTCCGGTGAGGAAGATCAGCGTGTCCCCGAGTTTCTGCGCCCGCAGGTGACGCAGGGTGGCGCCGAGATCCCCGTCGCCGAGGACCGCCTCGGTCAGCACGTCCAGATGCGGCCCGCCGAGGGCGCCGGCGACCAGGTGCAGGACGACCGGCAGGTCCTCGCGGACGGCGGCGACGACGATCGACGCGGCGGCCTCGCAGGCGTCCTCGAAACTGTCCCCGCGATGTGCGGCGGCCCGGTCGTCGAGCAGGACGACGATCCGCGGCTCGGAGGTGTCGAGTTGTTCACGGACCATCAGTTCGCCCACCTTGGCGCTGCTGCGCCAGTGGACGCGCCGCAGTTCGTCGCCGGGAACGTACTCCCGCAGCGTGTCGAACGTGATGGTGCCCTGCGGCACCTTGTCGACCCGCCCGTCGAGGCTGCGGGTCAGCCCGGCCGGGACCGCCCGCATCGGGTGCACCTTCGGATGGACGCGGACGATCGTGGCGCCGCCGTACGACCGGTTCAACGTGATCAGCCCCAGCGGATCACGGCGGGTGACGTGCAACGGCCCGATCGGCACCAGCCCGCGCCGGTGGGTGGGCACCGGATAACTCTCCACGGTGTCGTGGCCGGGCCGCAGGCGCAGCAACGGCACGTCGACGGCGCCGGCGCCGCAGCGGTCGGTGGCGACCAGGTTGGCGGCCCGCAGCCGGCTGGTGTTGCTGATGGTGAGGGTGACGTCGGCGGGTTCGCCGCGGGCCACCCGGTCCGGGTCGACGACGCGGGTGACGTCGAGGCGAGGCCGCCACAACGCGAAGACCAGCGCCGCGGCGACGGCGATCCCGGCGGCGGCGCCCAGCAGCGCCAGATCGGGGTAGCCGTAGCGGAAGCCGGCCACGAGCAGGACCACGGCGGCGACCAGGAGCCCGATGCCGCGGGCGGTCATCCCGCCGCGGCGCCGCCTGTCACCGGGAGACCCGCTCACCCCGCCGGGACGCGAGCCTGAGCCGGCGGTCGCCGAGCCTGAGCCGGCGGTCGATCCACCGGCTGATCCACCGGCCGATCCGGCGGCCGTTCCAGCCACCGATCCGGCGGCCGGGACAGTGGCCGGAGCGGAAGGCGATGCGGGGTCGTGAGCGCGGCGCAACGGATCAGGCCGGAAGATGCTGGCGGTCGGGCAGCGGCACCGGCACGGCGCGCAACGCGTCGGCGAGCACGTCGGCGGCGGTCACCCCGCGGAGCTGGGCGTCGGCGGACAACAGCACGCGGTGGGCGAAGACCGGCTCGATCAGGTCCTTGAAGTCCTCGGGCAGCACGTAGGCACGGCCGTTGATGAGAGCGTAGGCGCCGGCGGCACGAGTCAGGGCGATCACGCCGCGGGGACTGACACCGACACGGACCTGCGGATGGTTACGGGTCGCCGCGGCCAGGCGTACGGCGTACGCATAAAGGGGGTCGGCGATGTGGACGGCCGCGACCATCCGCGTCATCTCGCCGATCATGGTGGTGTCGGTGACCGGTTCGAGGGTGTCCGGGGACCGGACGGCCGCGCCCCGCAGCACCTCGATCTCGACGTCCTCGTCGGGGTAGCCGACCGACAGTTTGACCAGGAACCGGTCGAGCTGCGCCTCGGGCAGCCGGTAGGTGCCGTCCATCTCGACCGGGTTCTGAGTGGCGACGACCAGGAACGGCTGCGGCACCGGATGCGGCACCCCGTCGACGGTGACCCGCCGCTCCTCCATCACCTCGAGCAGCGCCGACTGGGTCTTCGGCGACGCCCGGTTGATCTCGTCGGCGATCACCAGATTGGCGAAGACCGGACCGGGATGGAACTCGAAACCCCGGCTCGCCTGGTTGAAGACGGTGACACCGGAGACGTCGGACGGCAGCAGGTCCGGGGTGAACTGGATGCGCCGCCACTGGCCGCGGATCGACGAGGCCAGCGCCCGCGCCAAGGTGGTCTTGCCGACACCGGGCACGTCCTCCAGCAGGACGTGCCCCTGCGCGAACAACGCGGTCAGGGCGATCCGGATCACCTCGGGCTTGCCGAGGACGACCGTGCCGATCCGGTTGGCCAGTTCCCCGGCGACCTCGGCGAATCCTTGTACGTGTGCGGGCGTCAGCACGTCGGCAGGTCCGCCAGGTCGTCCCCGCCGTCGAGGTTGAGCCACGCCCACGGGATGTAGGTCTTGCCCTTGTAGTTCACCTGGATCCACCACGTGCTTCTCTTGTTCTTGTTGTAGACGAACGCGTAGACCTCTTCACCGGACTTCTTGCAGTACGCCTGGAGCCGCGTGCCGTTCGCGACCCAGCCCGCCTGCTGATCGTCGTCCTGCCGGGCGACCTGAAAGATCTCGTTGCCGTTACGCCCCGACACATCCGAGTCGCAGTACGTCTTCTGATCCCCTTTGTCGCCGTTGATGCAGGTGGCCGTGCCGTACAGGGCGTCGGTCGTCTTCGCCATGTCCCCATCCGCGCTGCCGGCCGCATTCTTCGCGGTGACCGTGAACGTGTAGGCGGTGCTCGGCTTCAGCCCGGTGGCGCTCAGACTGGTGCAGCTTCCGCTGGAACCCTTGCCGCCGCCCGAGACGGTGAGCGCGCACGTGGCCGTGCCACCGCCGTTGTTCACGCTGAACGTCACCTTCGCCGTGTTGAAGGTCGCGTCCACCCCGGTCATCGTGACCGCCGGGGCGGCCACCGTGCGGGCCGTCGCGGTCGCCGCGTCACCGGCGCCGGCCTCGTTCACCGCGGTCACCTCGACCTGCACGGTGGCGCCGGTCCCGAGCCCGGTCAAGGTCACCGACGTCTCGGTCACCTTCGTCTCCTTGTCGCCGGCCTTCACCACGTACCCGGTGATGGGGCGGCCGTTGTCGGCCGGAGCCGTCCAGCTGACCCTGATCGCGCCGGCCTGCTCGGCCACGGTGGCGGCGTCCACGTTCTCCGGCTTGGCCGGTTTGCTGAACGGCACGACCGTGTTGCTGACCGCCGACGCCTTCGAACCGGCGCCCCGGTCGTTGACGGCGACGACGGTGAACGCGTACTGCTTGCCGAACTCCAGCTGGTCGGCGCCCACCTCGAGGGTGGTGCTCGCCGACTCGCCGATCGGGGAGCTGACGCCCTCCGAGATCGCGGTCACCGCGTACCTCTGGATCTTGTGGCCCTGGCCGTCGGCGGCCGGCCAGGTGACACCGACCGTGCCGTCGGCCTTCGCCTCGGCGACCGGCGTGCCCGGCGGGTCCGGCACCTCGGCGGTCGGCATGACCGGATTGCTCATCCGGCCCGGCCCGTCGCCCTTGCGGTTCACGGCGTGGACCTCGAACCGGTACGTCTCCCCGTTCGTCAGCCCGTCGATCACCAGCGACCGCTGGTCGGCGCCGACCGGGAACGTACGCCCGGCACCGGCCACCACGTAACGGGTGATCGGGGCGCCGTTGTCCCGCGCCGACTGCCACGAGACGCGCACCTCGGCATTGCCGGCGGCGGCGCGGACACCGCGCGGCGCCCCCGGCTTCTCGGCGACCGGCTTCTTCGGCTTCTCCTTCTTCGGCGGGGCCGGCGGCGCCTTCACCGGCGGCGGGTCGCCGCCGGTGACGTCGTCGCGCTCCTTGTCGACATCACGGACCGTGTGGTTGCCGTCGACGACCCGGGCCGTCGTGGAACCCGGCGCGTTGATGAACAGGTGCTCCTCGCGGACGTCCAGCTCCAGGTCGCCACCCGGCCGTTCGATGTCGATCGGCTGCTGCGGCCGGCCCTCCTCGTTGAAGACGTGCACCGTGCCGTCGTCCTCCGGCACATACAGATAACCCTCGTACGGGACGGCCGGCCCCAGGTCACCGCCGTCGTCGGGAACCGAGACGTCACGAACCCCGCTCCCGTCGGCGCCGACCGTGTAGACACGGCGCTCGTCCGGCACGGTGACCGCGATGACGTCGCCCTCGATGCGCTCGGGCAGCTCGCCCGGCCCGGTCAGCGGCAGCGTGGTCGGCTGCCCCGCCCCGGACTCCCCGATCACGGTGAGCGCGTTGGTGGTGCGGTCCAGCACGGCGACACCCTCATCGAGGGCGGAGACGTCCAGGTCGTGGCTGGCGGCGGCCACCGTGTCGGTGCGGGCCCGCACCGGCGCGGCCGCGCCCGGGTCGATCGCGGTGACGGTGCCCTCGCTGGGCGCGGCGACCCACAGGCGGCCCTCGCCGTCGAAGACACCGCCGCTGATGCCCGGCGGGAACTGCAACGCCTCGCCGACCGGCTGCAGACTCGCCGGGTCCACCTGCTGCACCTTGCCCTGGACGGCGTCGATGATGAACGCGCCGTCGTCGTGCAGGGCCACGCTCACGCCGATGCCCGGCTGGGACTGCTGATTCCAGTAAGCCTGCAGATCGGTGAGGTCCATCGACGCGATCGCGCCGGTGTTGACATCCCGCAACAGCACGAACCGGTCACTCTGGCTCACCTGCAGCGCGTGCCCGCGGGCCTGGTTGACGTCGGCGCGAGTGTCGATGCGGGCCGCCGTGCCGTTGATCCGGGCCAGCTCACCCTTGCCCTTGCTCCACACCCAGGAGGCCGCGTCGAAGCTGGCCAGCGCCTTGTCGGCGGTGCCGAGCCCACGAACCGTCAACCCGAGCCCGGCCACGAGCACGAGGACCGTCGCCATCGTGACCATTTGCCCCCGGCTGGGCAGGCGTCGCCTCCGTACCGCCTCTGCGCTGGTCACCGCGGCTGTCCTCCTGTCGATTCCGGTCAATCCGCCTCAAGGACGCAGGCCATCATAGGGAAAGCCGTTCGCCCGCGGGTACCCGTGTCTCACCGCCGTGGACGAGCGGCCCCCCGCTTGGTGCACTCCTGCACGGAACTGGACACCTGCTTCGTCGAATACACCGCCACCACCGCGAAGCAGTAGTCGAGCTTGGCGTTGAGCCCCGAGACCCGGAACTCCCCGACCCCCGGCCCCACGTTCGCGACAGGCTTCAGCTGCTCGCCCCGCTTGGCCATCGTGATGATGAACGGCGCCTTGCCCTTGGCCGGATCATCCCAGGCCAGACCCACACTGGCGCCACGGTCGTCGAGCTCCAGCCCGGTGGGCGGCGCCCCGCCCAGCACGGGAACGCTCGGCTCCACGGTCGCGCCGGTCACCTGCGCCACCGGCTCCTGCGACCGGTCCGCCAGCACATGAACGAGCGCCCCGACCCCGACGAGCGCGACAACCGTCGCCAGCACCATGAGGGCCACCGCGATGCCGCGCCCCCCGCGCCGTTCCCCTTCGACGGGGTACGGGCTGAGCGCACCCGCCGCGGGCTGAACAGATCCCGGCGCCCCCGAGAACCCGCCGGGCGGCCGCTGCCACACCCCCGGCTGCCCCGGCTGAAAGGCCGCCGGATACCCCGCTGGAGGTTGTGCGGGTCGTGTTCCGTCGTGTGCGGGTGCTGGTTGCCCGTAGCTGGGTTGTGCGGGTCGTGTTCCGTCGTGTGCGGGTGCTGGTTGCTCGTAGCCGGGCTGCCCCGGTCGTGTTCCGGAGTGCACGGGCGCCTGCCACCCGTGCCCGGCGATCACATCCGGATAGCCCGGCTGCTGAGGCTGACCCGGGCGCGTCCCCGCATACCCACCCATCGGATCCGGATGACCCGAAGCCGTCCCCGCCTGCCCGAGAGCCGGATCCGGATGACCCGGGCGCCCGGAGATCCCATCCGGAAAGCCGGACTGGGCGGGACCCATGTGCGTGTCCCGGGGTGCCGCGTAGTCGGCACCGGGCTCGTTCGGGTAGTCCGGTCGGGGTCCGGGCGGGACAGCGGGGTTCGCCGTCGCGTACCCCGGCGGTGGCGCAGGGTGCACGTGCGGGTCCCGTTGATCGGCGCCGGGTGCGCCGCTCCACGGTCCGGCGGGCATCTCCGGCTGAGACCGAACCGGGTCAGGCCCCGCGGGCGCCACCGGCTCCGGGCGGACCAGCGGAAACAACTCCGTCGCCCGCTCCATCACGCCCAACGGGTCCGGCGGGGGAGAGGGATGGGAAGGGGAGACGGGCGCGGGTCCAGGAACCGGCGATGGCCCGGGGCCGGGAGCAGGGGTGAGCCCGAAGCCGGGCGCCGGGGACTGGCTGGGGCTGGGTGTGAGCCCGAAGCCGGGCGCCGGGGACTGGCTGGGGCTGGGTGTGGGTCCGAAGCCGGGCGCCGGTGACGGCCCGGGGCCAGGAGTGGGATCGGGGAGCGGCCCCGGGCCGGGCACGGTCGGAAAAGGCACAGCGACAGGCCCCGGCCCAGGGCTCGGCATCGGAGCCGGGGCGGGCGCGGGAGGCGGTGCGGGGGTCGGCGTCGCGGGTGTGAAGGTGGGAGGAGACGGCGCTGTCGTGCGTACCGTCGAGGTTGAAAGATCTTCGGAGAGATAAGCGCGCGCCCGGGCGACCAACTGGTCCCCCTCGCCGAGAGTCGCCGGCCCGTGCTCGGCGACACGCCCGAACGCTTTGCGGGCTTCATGCCGGTTTCCGAGCTCTTGCGCAACAACACCCAAGTCATGGGAAATGTTCAGCATCAGTGGATCAGCGTCACCGAGCCGCCACTGCCCGGCCGCGTAGGCGTCCTCCAGAACCCGACGGGCGCCCATCGGATCGTCGACCCGCAGATAGACCCCGGCAAGCTCCCGCTGAGCGGTGAGAACGTCCGGCTGATCCTCCCCCAGCTTCTCCCGCCCGAGCTCAACGGCCCGTTCGAGCAGCACCTGAGCCGAGTCGAGGTTCCCGGAGGCGATCAAGCCACGAGCCCGCTCGAGGGCTGGAGTGAGAGGGGACGGCTGCGACACGCCCGCCATGCTGCCTGCTCATCAGGCTCGGCGCCACACCCGCCCCCAGTGACGGTCCCGACCCCCGCTTCGGCCCCGGCCCGGAGCCGTATATAGTTCTGACCTGTGCGGCCCGCTGGGCAGCCGAAACCAGGTGAAAACCCCGGTGACGGCCCCGGTAAGCTGTATAGAGCAGGTCCGGGTGGCGGAATGGCAGACGCGCTAGCTTGAGGTGCTAGTGCCCGTATAGGGCGTGGGGGTTCAAGTCCCCCCTCGGACACAAACTAAATCCCCATGAGAGTCCGCTACAGGCTGTGCCTGGACGCGGACTTTCTGTGTATCCGGGTGATAGGTGAGCCGGACCCCCAGTTGTTGATAGACGGCGGCCCGGTCTGCTGGATCCGCCTCACCCAGGACGATGCCGATGTCACCGAGTTGTGCGACCAGCTCTGTTATCTGTGCCGGGGTCAGCTGCGGAGCCCGTGGCGGCTGTGGGGCGTTCAACACCCGGGCAGCTTTCGCGCGCTCGGTTTGGGCCTCGCTGATCCAGCCGGTGACCACCTCCGGGTCCGTCGTGTTCGAAGACCGCGGTGGTCCACCAGGTACCGATCTCGACAGCCAGGTGAAGATCATGCGCGGGCATGCCGGGCAGTGTCGCAAAAGAGTGATACCGCCCGTGGCCCCGCGCAGCGGATCTTCGCATAGTGATAGACGCCCGCAAATCTCGTAGCGTGCGAGGGGTCGTGCCGGTAGAGATCAGGGCTCGATGCGTCCTGAGGCAGGTTCATGATCGACGACAACGACGGCGCCCAGCGTAAGGCCGCCGTCCTCGCCCGGCAGAACAGCGTCTGGCCCGCTCCGGCCACCCGGCAACCCAGCAGACCCGGCGCGGGGCGCGTCCTGGCGATCGTCCGCGGACTGGTGGGTGTGCTGGCGCTCGCCGTCGTACCCCCGGTGTTGCTCGTGCTGGTCTTCGGCCCTCCCGGCGGCCTGGTCCCGTCCTGGGAGGCCGTGACCGCGTTCCTCAGCGATCAGCAGCGGCAGAACACCAGAGGCATCCTCGCCGCAGCGATCGCCGCCGCGTTGTGGCTGCTCTGGGCGCTGATGATGATCCTGCTGGCGGGCAGTCTGCTCACCGTGGTCGCGGGATGGCGGGTCCCCCGCCTGCGGCTGCCGGCTCCGCTGCACCGGATGCTGTTCGGTCTGGCAGGCACCGCCGTGGTCGCCCTCGTGACCACCCCGCACGGCGGCGGCCCCTCCGGGACGACGACGAACCTGCCCGCGGCGGCCGCACCGCAGATGCGCGATCCCGGCGGCAGCGTCCTGCAGCAAGGGACGGTCACCGTCCTGGTCGGCGACGCCCGTTTCGAGTACGAGGTGAAACGCGGCGACACACTGTCCAAGATCGCCCGCAAGTGGCTTGGCGATGCGAACCGCTGGCCCGAGATCTGCAGGTTGAACCGGCATCAGCACCAGGCCGACGGCACGAAACTCACCGACTGCGACCTCATCTACCCCGGCTGGAACCTGCGCCTGCCCGGCGACGCCAAACCGCCCACCCGACTCAAACCGGCCACGCCGCAGCGGCCCCCGAAGACATCAGTTCCCACGCCGTCGGCCACCAAGGTCCCCACGCCGCAAGCGAGCACAACCACCGGCCCGCCGACCAGCCCGAACGCCATGAGCCCCACGGTGCCGAGCAGGCCGGCCACCGTCCCAGCGGCGCCCTCCTCCGCAGCCACCACGCCATCCCCGCCGGAATCCTCCTCCCCTGCAGCCGTCCACCCGGACGTGCCGGTGACCAGCGACGAGCACGGCGTGCAGATCTCCGCCGGGAACTGGGTGCCGTGGGCCTTCGCCACCGCCATCGCCGCAGCCGCGATCAGGGTGTGGCTCCAGCGCCGCCGCCGCTACACCGGCGACCCCGACGACGAGCCGCTGACCGAGCTACCGGCCCAGGTGGTGGCAGTCCGCCGCGCCGTCGCACACCACACCGCGTCACCGAAACCCGACCCGGACGAGAGCACCTCACCGGACCCGGCCCCGGTCACCACACCGCTGCCGCCGGGCAGCACCGGCCTGGTCGGCGACGGAGCGCCATCCGCCGCCCGCGCCGCACTCGCCGCGGCGCTCGCCTCCGGTGACCCGCATCAACCCGACAGCCACGCCGAGATCATCATCGACGCGGGCACCTTTCACACGCTGTTCGGCACCGACTGGCGGACGCTGCAACCCTGGCCCCGCCTCCAGGTCACCGACACCTTCGACGCCGCCCTCACCGCACTCGAAGCCCGGCTGCTACACCGCAACCGCCTCCTGAACGAACACGACGTGAACAGCCTCGACGCCCTGCGGCTAGCCGTACCCGACGAGGAACCACTCCCGCCGATCACGCTCATCACCGCGGCACCCGCCGGCGTCGACAGCACCCGCACCCGGGCCACGCTCACCCTCGGCGAAACACTGCGCGCATCTGCCGTACTGCTCGGCGAATGGCCACACGGCGCCACCATCGACGTCGCTGCCGGCGGAGACATCGAGATGGTGTCCGGGGCCACTCCATCGGCGTCGCGGCTGCCGGTGCTCGACGCCACCACGGCGTTGCAGATCCTGACCACTCTCCACGAAGCGCAGACCGGCACCCCGGCACCGCCCGCCGTACCCACCGTCGCGACCACGATGGTGCCCCTGCACGCCAGCCGCACCACCCCCGATCCGACGCCATCGGTGCCGCCGACCCCCACTTCGAAGGCGCCCACGACGGCTGACCGCGCACGATTGCGCGTACTCGGACCTCCGCGGATCGAAGGCATCACCGCGGAAGGCCGACCGTTGCGGGCCAAAGCACTGGAACTGGCGGTCTACCTCGCCACCCATCCCGGCGGAGCCACCACCCGCGAGATCGGCGAATACCTGTACCCCGACGCCCGGCTCAGCCAGGCCGACCAGCGGGTACACACCATCGCCTCAAACCTGCGCCACGTCCTGGGCCGCACCGACCCCACCACAGCGACAACCAGCCACTTGATCAAACACACCGGCCGCTACCGCCTCAACCCGGACACCGTCGACGTCGACGTCTGGCATCTACGCGACCTGCTCCGCGACGCCACCGCCGCGACCGGCTCCCGCCGCCAGGACCTGCTCACCGAAGCATGCGCCCTCTACACCGCCCCACTCGCCGACAGCATGGACTACGACTGGCTGCCACCCCACCGCGAAACGGTCCGCCGCTGGAGCACCGAAGCCCACCTGGCGCTGGCCGACGACTTCCTCGACAACAACGAGCCCCGAGCCGCATCCGAGGTTCTTGAGAAGGCCATCCGCCAGGACCGCTACAACGAAACCCTCTACGTCAAAGCCATGCACGCCCACCACGCCCTCGACGATCCCGACGGCATCAAAACCCTGTTACGCGCCCTCACAAAGGCCCTACTGAATCTCGACGCCGAACCTTCCGAGGAAACGATCACCCTCGCAGGCCAACTCCGCAACAGCCTCAATCACAGGTAGCTGCGACCGGATCTCTCGCTGAAGCGAGATGGCTGCCGGCAGGCATGCCCACTATCGGTAGCGGGCTCACCGCCGATGGCTCTACATCACCGGCCGAAAGCGTCGGGCGTACGCATGCCGAGCGTCACGGGCGGCAGGACTACGCTGCCGTCCTGCCGCTGACGTCCGACCGCTGGGGTGAAGCAGTCGCTGCCAAACTCCACAGGAACCTCACGTTCGCCGGCGCCGGTTACCTCAGGCCGAGGAGGGGCAGGAGCAACTGGCCATCAAGGTCGTTTTCCTCACTCCCCGGTGGTGCCATGATGTCGGAAGGCCCGCCGAAGTCCGAGAACGTCACCACCATGGCAAGGTCGGGTTTCGTGGTGACGGTGATCTTCGAGAAGCGCCCTGTCTCATCGAGCTCGACGCTGACCGGCACCTCCTTGGCCCTCGTCGAGAGGCTGTCGTGATCGGCGACGGTGACCGTGCCCGCGAACGAGCGGTCGCCGGTGGCAGTAACGGCCGTGGCACGGGTCGCCGGACCGGCCAGGTTCCACGGGAACTCGTCGTTGAAAACCACGGAGGTTTCGCGGAAGTTCGGCAACCGGGTTCGGATCCAGCCGCCCGCGGCGAACCGATCGGCTGTGGCCGATGACATCACCGACGTGGCCGGTGACATCGACATGGTGCGCAGTGTCTCGCCGGTCACGCGAATGTAGAGCTCTGATCCGATGCGGCGGACGGTGTAGTCCTCGCCGCGGATCTCCCAGTTCTTAGTCTGCGCGTTCACTACACCGGTGAAGTCCAGCGGCTCGTAGTTCATGTCCCGGGAGAACCGGGCAGACTCCGTACCCAATCGGGCCTTCGCCGCGGCGATCGCCTGCGCCGGGTATGACGGGATCGTGGCGGCGGGTGAGGATGCCTGGCTCACGTCGGCACCGCTGTCCGCGACTTCGGAGCAGCCAACTCCCGCAGCCGACATGAGTACCGCCACGCTCGTGGCCATCAGTCGCCCGACTTGCATCCGCATCCTCTCCCAAGATCATGAGTGGTCGACACAATATCGGAAGGCGTGGATTGGGTGCGAGCGGCTCGAGCCAGCTCGGCCCAGAACCCGTACTGCCGAGACGTGTGACTCTGTTGCCGCTGAGGTAGGCAGCCACTGCTGTCCTCAGCAGGCGCAGGCCTAGTAGACCGAGCTGGCCCGGCCCCGGCTGCCCAGACTCCCACAACGGGCACAGCGCCACTCGCGACGACGTGACATTCACCTCCGAAACTGTGTCAGCGTGCGGCCTGAGCGACGCGGCGAAAGCCTTCTTTACATCGCTGATCTTGCCTGTTTCAATTTCTCGGTTGCTTCGGGTGCTCCTAGTCCCGCGGGGGATTTACGATGATTGCTGCCCATCTGCGGGCTTTGCAGCGTGTGGCCGTACTTTGTGCTGCGACAATGGCTGCGGGAGGGCTGCAGGTTGTTCAAGGTTCGCTGCCAGCGTTGGCCGCGCCTCCACTGTGTGTCGCGGAGCAGGCTGACGCCACGGCTGCGAACCGGATGGCGGCGATTTGCGGTCGTCCTGTGGAGATTCTCTCGGAGCGGACCGAGAACTCGCAGGTCTTCGCCAACGCCGACGGTACCCGGACGCTTGAGCAGAGCGTCGAGCCGCAGCGGGTACGCCAAGGCGGTTCCTGGGTACCGGTCGACACGACGTTGAAGCGCACCGCCGCGGGTGTCGTGCCGAAGGCGGCCGTCCTGCCGATGACCTTCTCCAACGGCGGTGACGACCTGGTGGGCCGTCTCGTCGACGGTCGGAACGTGTCAAGGGATTGAGGCCAACGGGAGTTAAGCGGCTTGCGGTTGGGGCTGGGTTTCCTGGTCGGGCCGGTTGATCCAGACCTGCTCGG
>NZ_JBFAMR010000035.1:0-83684 GCF_040656595.1 Actinoplanes sp. NPDC049802 | reverse complement strand
GGACGCGTCGCCGGACCTGATGCGGCACCTGCTGTCCACGACGATCAACGCCCTGCTGTCGGCCGAGGCCGACGCCCGAAGTCGACACGCTGGCTGGTGTGTGGGTTTTGGGTGCGTCTCGCGCCCGAGGTCGACACGTCGGCTGGTGTGTGGCTTTCGGGTCCGTCTCGCGCCCGAAATCAACACGCTGGCTGGTGTGTGGCTTTTGGGTGCGCGTCGCGCCCGAGGTCGACACGCCGACCGGTGTGTGGCTTTCGGGTCCGTCTCGCGCCCGAAGTCGACACGCTGGCTGGTGTGTGGCTTTTGGGTGCGCGTCGCGCCCGAGGTCGACACGCCGACCGGTGTGTGGCTTTTGGGTGCGTACCGCGCCCGAACCCAACACGCTGGCTGGTGTGTGGCTTTTGGGTGCGTTTTGCGCCCGAGACCGGCGCGCAGCGGGGACTGCGGTGCATGGGGAGGGTCGGTTGGGTTCGGCGGGGTGCTCAGCCCGTACCGGAAACAGGTTTTGATCATGAGAGGAGGAACGCCGTGCGTAAGTTGACCTTCGCTGATCTCGACACCGGAGATCAGGGACCGAGATTCACCAACGTCCTGCCGGGGCACGTCACCGAGCGTGGTGGGTTCCGGATCTATCCGGAGCCCAACCACCGGACACACGACGGGCCGGGGCGGCACACGCACCCGATCCCCGAGGTGTTCTACATCGTCCAGGGGCAGGGCGAGATCGAGATCGAGGGCGAGGTGGTGGACGAGTTCCAGGCCGGCGACGCGATCCTGATCGAGCCGGAGGAGGACCACCACCTGATCAGCCGCGGCGAGGGCCCGCTGGCCTTCGTCTGGATGCACCTGGAACCGGCCGGGTAGGGCCGGGCCGATGCGGACCGCTCTCGCGGCGGCACTCGGCGTGGTCCTCACCGCCGCTGTCGCCACCATCCCCGCCTCCGCCGCTCCGGCCGCTGTCCCGGCTCAGGCGCGGCAGACCCTGCCCGCCGGCGACGGGTGGGCGGCCGCCACCACCGGCACCACCGGTGGCGCGGCGGCCGACGCCGCGCACGTCTTCGTCGTGCGCGACCGTGCCGAACTGGCCGCGGCCCTGGCCGGGGGAACCGACCCGACCCCGCGGATCATCCTGGTCAAGGGCACCATCAACGCCAATTCCGACGACGCGGGCAATCCCCTGACCTGCGCCGACTACGCGGATCCGGCCTACCGTCTGGACGCCTACCTGGCCGCCTACGACCCCGCCGTGTGGGGACGGACGAGCAGGCCCAGCGGGCCGCTCGAGGAGGCCCGGGTCCGGTCGGCGCGCAATCAGGCCGCCAGGATCCAGCTGCGGGTGGGCGCCAACACCACCATCTACGGCCTGCCGAACGCCCGGCTGGTCGGCGCCAACCTGCTCGTCTCCAACGTGGACAACGTCATCGTGCGGAACCTGCGGATGGAAGACGCGGCGGACTGTTTCCCGGCGTGGGACCCGACCGACGGGTCGGCCGGCAACTGGAACTCCGCCTACGACCTGATCACCCTGACCGGGGCGACGCACGTCTGGGCCGACCACAACACGCTCAGCGACGGGAACAACGTCGACGCCGATCAGCCGCGGTACTTCGGGCGGCCGTACCAGGTGCACGACGGCGCGCTCGACGTGATCCGGGCGTCCGATCTGGTCACCGTTTCCTGGAATGTCTTCGCCGAACACGACAAGACGATGCTGATCGGTTCCACCAACACCGTCGGCGCGGATGTCGGAAAACTACGGGTGACCGTGCACCACAACCGTTTCGCCAATGTCGGGCAGCGCGTTCCGCGGGTGC
Source organism: Actinoplanes sp. NPDC049802 (assembly GCF_040656595.1). Classification (NCBI taxonomy): domain Bacteria; kingdom Bacillati; phylum Actinomycetota; class Actinomycetes; order Micromonosporales; family Micromonosporaceae; genus Actinoplanes; species Actinoplanes sp. NPDC049802. The sequence continues at coordinate 81,870 of NZ_JBFAMR010000035.1, read as the reverse complement.
GTTTCGGTCAGGTGGACGTATTCAACAATTACTACTACCTGACCGATGAGGAGGCCTATTCGTATTCGTGGGGTGTCGGCGTCCAATCGGCGATCTACGCGGAGAACAACTTCCTGCTGCGTAGCGCGGACCTGGCGCCGGCGGACTTCGTCTACGACTGGGGCGGCACGGCGATGACCGAGATCGGCACGCTGACCAGGGTCGGAACCGGCCCGATACGCGAGGTGAGCCTGCTCGGCGAGTACAACGCCACGCACGACCCGGATCTCGGGACGGACGCGGGCTGGACCCCGGCGCTGCGTGCCGGACCGGTCACGCCGACCGTCGCGGTTCCGGCCGTGGTGACCGCGAAAGCGGGTGCCGGAAAACTGTGACGGGCTTTCCCGGCCGGGGTCCTCGTCCGCCCCGGCCGGGTCTTCCCGGGGCGCATCGCGCCGATCGCACTGAATCGTGACAGGTGCTGGGCTACGCTGGCGGGCGTCTCTTTTCCGGGCAGGGTGGTCCTCATGAATAATGGTGCCCGCCGCGCGGCGGCGGTGGTGATGGCGGCAGTTCTGCTCCCATTCCCGGCGCCCGCCGCGCCCGCCGTGGCAACGGTTCCGGTGGCCCCGGGGCACGGCCCGCCGGTTCTGGAACGGATGCGGCGTGACGTGGCCGCCGCGACCGGCTCGGCCGACGCCGAGGTGCCCTGCTGGCGCAACATCAGCATCAGGTCCGCGGCCAACGGCCGGTACGTCTCCGCCGAGATCGGCCGGGACGGCCCCGACTACGGGGCGTTGCGTGCCCGGGCCACGTCGGCCGGCCCGTGGGAGAGGTTCATCGTCTGCCGCGGCGCCGGATCCGGGGTCACCCGGATCCGGGCACAGGCCAACAACGACTTCGTCTCCGCCGAACTCGACTACGCCGGCGCGAAGTACGGGCTGTTGCGCGCCCGGGCCGAGCGGGTCGGCGGCCAGGAGCGGTTCTACTCCAACCGGGCGCCGGGCGGCCAGTTCTCCTTCTACGCGCGGGACACCCGCCGCTGGGTGTCGGCCGAGGTCACGTTCACCGGAGACGCATACGGATCGCTGCGCGCGCGGGCCACGCAGGTCGGCGCCGAGGAGACTTTCAGCTGGTAAGAGCCTTAAGAGTGCAGCCCGTCGAACCTTAAGTTTCGCTTTATTCCGATCAACGGTGATCCGTGCTTGGGAGCGTTCCCGTATGGACCGGTCGAGAGAGCGGTTCGACAGGAAGGCACGCAGATGAAGCGGTACCGGAGCTACCGGAGCTACGCGGGGGGCTCGTCGGCCGGAGCGAGGCGCTGGCGGGTGGCCGGCGTGGCGGGCGTCGCGGTGGCCCTGGTCGGTGTGGGGCTGGGCGTCGCGGCCGCCGCCGACACCGCCGTCCCGACGGTGAACTGCCCGACGGTGGCCGGCAAGCTCGGCGCCGTCCCGGCGCAGGCCCAGGCCGAGATCGCCCGCAACCTGCAGCTGCTGAACACGCAGATCCAGGAGGCGAACAACCGGATTCGCACCACCCAGGGGCAGGGCGGCCCCGACTTCATCCAGAACGCGATCCTCGGCCCGCTGAAGGACAAGCGGTTCGCGACGATCAACCGGATGGAGACGGCGATCGGCCGTACCCTCGCCAAGCCCGACCTCAACGCCGAGGGCCTCTCCGGCTGCACGCTCAACGCCGACGGCGGCGGCAACGCCTCGCCCGAGCCGGCCCAGGTGCCCGCCGCCTCCGTCTCGGCCGGCGCCTCCGCGGCCGGGAACACCGGCACGATCGTGTGCCCGGACGTCGTCATCGACGTCACGATCCCGGCGCAGGCGAAGGCCGAGATCGACCGGAACCTGGCTCTGCTGCGGACCCAGATCAACGAGGCCAACGCCCGTCTCAAGAGCTCCGTCGGCCAGGGCGGCGCCAACTTCGTCCAGAACGCGATCCTCGGCCCGCTGAAGGACAAGCGGTTCGCGACGATCAACCGGATGGAGACGGCGATCGGCCGCAACGCCGCCAAGCCGAACCTGAACGCCGAGGGCCTGTCGACCTGCTCGCTCAACGCCGCCGGTGGCGGTGGCGCGGCGGCCCAGCCGACCGCGGCCCCGACCACCCAGGCTCCGGCCGGCAACGGCAACGCGGGCAACAACCAGGCCGCGGCCAGCCGCAACACCGGCAACGTCGGCATCAACGACGGCACCGCGCAGGTGGACTGCCCGGACGTCGTGATCGACGTGGCGATCCCGGCGCAGGCGAAGGCCGAGGTCGACCGGAACCTGGCTCTGCTGCGGACCCAGATCAACGAGGCCGACGCCCGGATCAAGAGCACGGCGTTCCAGGGTGGCGTGAACTTCATCAACAACGCGATCCTCGGCCCGCTGAAGGACAAGCGGTTCGCGACGATCAACCGGATGGAGACGGCGATCGGCCGCAACGCCGCCAAGCCGAACCTGAACGCCGAGGGCCTGTCCGCCTGCAACCTGAACAAGTGACCTGTCACCCCTGATCGACCGAAACGGCCCGGCCGCACGGCTGGGCCGTTTCGTGCACCCGGACCCGCGCCCGTGGTACTCCCCAAGAGCCTGCAGCCCGCCGCCGAGTCCGGGCCCAGGAGGGGCTGGCAGCCCGGATCCGCTCCGGCTTCGGTGGCGCGGTCATCGACGCCCGCGCCTGCGCCCGGCACGCGGCGGCGCTCCAGCGCGCCGCGGCCGCGCCGAACTGCACGATCATCCCCGGCGGCACGTGCGACGACGGCGTCGGCTGTTTCGTACGGCCGACCGTCATCGAGTGCGACGGCCCCACCGACGAGGTGTTCACCACCGGGTACGCCGGCCCGATCCTGGCGTGTACGCCTACGGCTCCTTCGGCGAGGTGCCGGATCTCGCCGGTGGCCTTCTCGCCGCCTCCGGCCGGTCCACGCGGGCGCCGTTCGTTCGCCGGGCCGGATCAGGGTGCCGTGGAATCGTCCGGGGTGCCCGTGTCGAACAGGCCGTTCAGTCCCGCCGTGGCCTCGTGCCGTACCCGGGCCTCGACGGCGTACCGCTCCACGTTGTGCGCCTCCTCGACCAGGACCTCGGCGGCGACCGCGGCCACGTGCGCCGCCTCCCGCACCTGCGCGGTCTCCGACACCGCCGCCAGGTACGCGTTCCGGGCCACCCGGACCCGGTCGTCGTCCACCTGATCGGCCGGCGGCCCGGCGTGCTGCCAGATGCCGTTGAGCTGTTCCACCGTGAGCTCGCCGCGCCGGTACGCGGCCAGCGCCGCCCGTTGCACCAGCATCTGCGTCTCGTCCGCGGTCGCCACCCGGGACTCCCAGCGCGCCTCCAGATAGCGGTCCTCGGCCCGGTCCCGAGCGCCGGCCGCCTCCTCGGCGCGGCGGCGTGCCTCGTCGGCGGCCCGCGCCGCTCGCACGGCCGCCACCCGGACCGCCTCCACGTCGGCCACCAGTTCGTCCGCCTCGGCGGGCACCCGGCGGGGCCGCTGCCAGGCGGCCACCGCCGCCACACCGACCAGGATCACCACCACGATGCCGGCCGCGACGGCCATCCACGTCCAGACCATCGCCTTCGGACTCCTCCACCTAGACCGCAGGATCGCCGCCACCCTTTCTATCGCCCCGGGCCGGTGGCCGCCCGGTGACGGAATCAGCGCCGGGCGCGGCCGAGCATCTCGTCGATCAGCGTGGAACGGTGCTCGTCGAGGTAAAAGTGGCCGCCGGGGAACTCGCGGAGGGTGAACGGGCCTGTGGTCAACTCGGCCCAGGCGGCGACCTGGGCGCGGTCGACGGCCGGGTCGGCGGCGCCGAAGCAGGCGGTGACCGGGATGTCGAGGCGGCGGGACGGCTCGGGCTGGTAGCGCTCCATCAGCGCCAGGTCGGCGCGCAGCGGGGCGAGCACCAGGTCCCGCAGGTCGGGGTCGAGGCGGATGATCTCGTACATGCCGCCGAGCTCGGCGACCGCGGTGAGCATCTCCTCGTCGTCGAGCCGGTGCAGCGCCCGGCCCGCCGTGCGCCGGTGGGGTGCCGGGTGCCCGGAGACGACGAGCATCCGGGGCTGGGCCTCGACGGGTAGCCGCAGCGTCAGTTCGTAGCCGATCGAGGCGCCCATGCTGTGGCCGAAAATGATCAGCGGGCAGTCGGTCAGGCCGGTGACCGCCGCGGCCAGCCGTGCCGCCATCTCGTCCATGTCGGCGACGACCGGCTCGGTGAGCCGATCGTGGCGGCCCGGGTACTGTGCGACCACCACCTCGACGTCCTCCGGAACGGCGTCCGGCCAGGCACGATAGGCGGCTGCGGTGCCGCCGCCGTGCGGCAGGCAGAGGATCCGGGCCTGGGGCGCGGCCACCGGGCGGAAACGCCGGAGCCAGGCGTCCGGGGAGCGGTCGGGATACGGGTGCACGGGCGCCACGGGTCTCTCCTGCGGGTGTCGACTGCGTCCCTGCATAGCATTTGCTCGATGCCCTTCGGTGGCGCTGTGGGCCATCTCATCGTGCCGTCCTAGGTTTCGGGCGCATGTTGACTCGGATTACCGGCGCGTGACAGGCTTCGGCAGCATTTAATGTGGACAGTCCATTAGATTCCGCGAATTCAACGGGGGCTTGCGTGGAAGAGCTCAAGCTGCATTGGTGTTCGCCGTTGGACAGCGGCCAGCAGAAGGCTACCGACGCCTACCAGTCCGGTGTTCTGGATTTCGACGGCATCGTCGATTTCGCGCGCGAGGCGGAAGACCTCGGCGTCGATTCCCTGTTGATGGGGATCAGCTATCACATGCCCGATCCGCTTCCGATGATCGGGGCGCTGGTGCGGGCGACGAAGCGAGTGAAATTCATCCTCGCCTACCGGCCGGGCCTCATCCCGCCGACCCTGTTCACGCAGATCGTGAACACCATCTCCTGGATGTCCGACGGGCGTATCGCGCTGAACCTGGTGGCCGGTATCTCGCCGCGGGAACAGGCGTACTACGGCGACTTCCTCGCCCACGACGAGCGGTATGCGCGATCCAACGAGTTCCTCGACGTGCTGCACCGGTTCTGGAACGGCGAGAAGCCGCTCACCCACCACGGCGCCCACTACCGGATCGAGGAGGCGCAACTCGGGCTCGGTTACAAGGGTGGCGGCCGCCCCACGATCTACATCAGCGGCGCCTCCGGGGTGGCCCAGGACACCGCCGTGCGGTACGGCGACTGCTGGCTGCGGTACGGCGACACCCCCGAGGGGATCGCGGCCGCGACGGCGCCGGTGCTGGCCAAGGGCTGTCGCGCCGGGATCCGGATGCACGTGTTGGCCCGGGAGAGCCGGGAGCAGGCGGTGACCGAGATGGCCGCGATGATGCGCGACCCGGACGAGGACCACCGCGCCTGGGTCACGTCGTTCGTGGCCGCCTCCGACTCGCAGGCGGTGCGCAACTCGTTCCGGCTCGCCGAGGGCGCGAAGGACGACTGGCTGTCGCCGTACCTCTACTCCGGCGCGGTCGCCTACCGGGGCGGGCCCGCGCTCTGTGTGGTCGGCAGCTATGACGAGGTCGCGGCGTACCTGTACGAGTACAAGGCCGCCGGGGTCAGCGAGTTCATCTTCTCCGGCTGGCCGACCCGCGACGAGATGCGGATCTTCTACACCCGGGTGGCCCCGCTGATCCGCGAGCGGGAACGTGCCGGGAACGGGAACGCCGCACGGTGACCCGGCCGGTCCAGAGAGCGGCGGGCTCCGGCGGCATCCGGGCGCTTTTCGCGGCCGGGGTGCTGCTCGGGCTCATCGCCGAGCAGGTCGTGCTGTTCGCCGTACCCCTGCTGATCTTCCAGGACAGTGGCGACGTCTCCACGCTGGGCTTAGCGTTCGCGCTGGAGTGGTTGCCCGGACTGATCGCGTACCCGTTCGCCGGTCTGCTTGCCGACCGGGACGGGGGCGCGCGGCTGTTCTCCCGGGTCAACGTTCTGCGTGGGGTCACGGTCGCGGTGGTGGTGCTGATCTGCCTGACCCGGCCGTCGTGGAGCACGCCCGCGCTCATCGCCAACGGCGCCGTGCTGTCGGTGCTGGTGGCACCGGTCCGCATGTCGATCGAGAAGGTCGTGCCGCAGATCGCCGCCGGCAGCCGGATCGCCGCGGTGCAGTCCCTGGTGCAGAACATGGAGCTGCTCGCCCTGGCGCTCGGCCCGGCCATCGCGGTCGCTGCGGTCGCGCTCCTCGGCAAGGTGTGGTTGCTGGGCTCGGCCGCCGCGATCTTCCTGCTGGCGGCGCTCTGCTGGCGGCCGATGCCGCGGGTGCGGCCGGAGCCGGCGGCGGCTGCCGGTGAGCGGCGCGTCCTGGGCGAGCTGGCTCTGGGCTGGGCGCTGCTGGCCCGTAACCGGCCGGTGGTGCTGCTGGCGACTCTGAACTTCGCCATCAACCTGGTCTTCGCCACTGTGCTGGCGGCCAACGCGGCGCTGGTCACCGGCGTGTTCCACGCGTCGGAGTCGAGTTACGGGCTGCTCAACACGTTCGTCGGCGTGGTCGGCCTGGTCAACCTGTTGCTGATCCCGTGGCTGCTGAACCGGTTCGACGTCAACGCGCTCGGCGTCTTCGGGTTCGTCCTGCTGTGCTGTGCGCTGCTGGCCGCCGGTGGCGCGTCCTCATTCCTGGTCTATGGCACCGCCTTCGTGACCGCCATGACGGGGTGCGCCTACTACAACGTGTTCAACCGGACACAGCGCATCAAGGTCATCCCGGCGGAGCACCTGGGAAAGGTGATGGGGCCGTTCTACCTGCTCAACCTGCTTTCCTACCCGATCGGTGGCCTGCTGGTGGCCGGCGCCGGCGCGACGGTGGGCCCGCAGCGGCTGGTCGCCGGGCTGGCGGTGCTGCTGTGCCTGGCAGGCGCGGTGCTGCTGCCGATGACGCTGCGCAGTTTCCGGCAGGTGCTCGCCGGTGTCCCCTCGATGAATATCTCCCGAAAGTAGAGGTGTGAGACCTGTGCACATTGTTGTGGTCAACCGCTGGCCCCGATTCGCTGACGGGCCGCGCTGGGACAACGAGCTGACCCGGTACGAGGACTTCATCGACCACGAGAACAACCACGTCAGTTACGTCGTGGACGGGCCGGGCGTGGAGGGTGTGCTGGCCGACCCGTCGCGGATCGCAGCGATGGTCCGGGTGGCGGACGTCAACGACTTCCAGGCGTTGCGTACCGCGGTGTCCGAGGTGGCGGCCAGGGTCGGGCCGGTGGACCACCTCATCGCGCTCTCCGAGTTCACCCTGGAGATCGCCGCCCGGGTCCGGGAGGACCTGGGCATCCCCGGTCCGCGGCCGGAGGAGGTGGCCGTCTACCGGGACAAGGTCCGGATGAAGGAGGTCCTCGCCGCCGCCGGTGTCCGGGTTCCCCGCTTCGCCGCCTGCGCCGGCGTGGAGCAGAGCGTCACGTTCGCCGCCACGGTGGGATACCCGGTGATCCTCAAGCCGGTCGACGGCGCGGCCAGTATCGGCGTGCACCGCGTGCCGGACGAGACGGCCCTCCGGGCGCTGCTCGCCGAGGTGGACCTGGACCGGTACGAGATCGAGGAGTTCATCACCGGCGCCATCCTGCACTCCGACGGCTTCGCGAACGAGTCCTCCGGAGTGGAATTGCAGGTGGTGTCCAGCTATGTGAACGACTGCCTCGGCTTCGGCGCGGGACAGCCACTCGGCTCGGTCGTCATGCAGCGGTCCCCGTTGCGTGAGCGGGTCGAGGAGTTCACCCGGCAGTGCGTGGCGGCGCTCGGGCTGCGCGCCGTGCCGTTCCACCTGGAGCTGTTCCGCACGCCCGGCGACGAACTGGTCTTCCTCGAGGTGGGCGGCCGGGTCGGCGGCAGCGAGGTGCCACACCTGATCAACCGCCTGTTCGGCGCCAACCTGTACGAGGCGTGGCTGCGGGCACTCTCCGGTGACCGGACCTTCCGGCTGCCGGAGAAGACGGGCGATCCGAGCGGCGGCTGGCTGGTCGTGCCGAAACCCGCCGACGTGCCGGTGACGGTGGTGCGGGCGACGCCGCTGCGGGGCGTGGTGCCGACGATCTGGCGTGAGCTGCTGCCGCCGGTGGGCAGCGTGCTGGAGGCCGGCGGCAGCTACGACGCCCTGCACAGCGGCCGCTGGATCCTGCTGCACGAGGACGAGAAACAGGTGGCCGCGGACATCGACCGGATCATCGCGGAGTTCGACTTCGCCGCCGAACCCGTCCGCTGACGCGAGTGCGCCGCCCGCGTCAGCACGCGGGCGGCCCGATGACTCTCAGCGGACGATCATCAGCACGGCGGCGACCAGGCCGACCACGACGATCACGCCACGGAGGACCGGCTGCGGCAGGGCGCGACCGGCCCGGGCGCCGAGCAGGCCACCGACGGTGGAGCCGACCGCGATCATGGCGACGACGGCCCACTCCACGTCGGAGACCGCGATGAACACGATCGCGGCGACCCCGTTCACGATCGAGGCGAGCACGTTCTTCGCCGCGTTCAGCTGTTGCAGACCGTCGTGCAGGAAGATGCCGAACAGCGCGAGCAGCAGCACACCCTGGGCGGCGCCGAAGTAACCGCCGTAGACGCCGGTGACCAGCACGCCCGACCACAACGCCAGGCCGCCGTCGACGACCGTGCCGCTGGAGCGCTCACGCACCAGGCGGCTGACCCGGGGCTGCACCAGCACCAGCACACACGCCAGCACGATCAGCACCGGAACGATGGCGCCGAACGCCTCGTCCGGCAGGACCAGCAGGAGCAGGGCCCCGGCCAGACCGCCGATCAGGGACGCGGTGCCCAGCCGCAGCAGCCGGGCACGCTGGCCGCTCAGTTCCCTCCGGTAGCCATACGCCGCGCTGACCGTGCCCGGCACCAGGCCGAGCGTGTTGGCGACGTTGGCCGCCACCGGCGGGTATCCGAGCGCCAGCAGGGTGGGGAAGGTGATCAGCGTGCCCGACCCCACCACCGCGTTGATCATGCCGGCCGCGATGCCGGCGGCGGAGATGGCCGCCGCGTCGAAGATGTCCAAATCCTGCTTACCTTCCGGAGATCAGCTCGCTGACCTCGGGTCCGCCGGCGGAGTGCCGGGTCGTGATCGTCAACTTGTGCGGATCCCCGTTGAGGATGAGATCCACGACGCCGGACTGTCCCATACCGGTCCGGGACCGGCCGGTGTGTCCCGCCAGCCGGCGCACCTGGGCCAGCGGCAGACCGCTGAATCGCTCCAGCTCGGTGACGAGGGCGGCGTCCTCCGCGGACGGCTCGGTGGCCGTGGTGCAGAGCGCGACGAGCCGCTCGGTGTGCGGCAGCAGGCCCGGCTGCTCCGCCTTGACGTAGGCGGGCAGCCCGGCGGCACCGTCGGTGAACGGCGAGCTCACCAGGCAGACGAGGTGTTCCTCGGTGAGGCCGAAGATGTCGGCGGCGTACGCGTCCATGGCGGCCCGCATCCGCTCCACGGCGCCGGGCCCCCGGTAGCGGGCGCTGATCATCTCGATCAGGTTCGGCGGGAACTCCTTCTTCTGCATGAGCTGGGTACCGAAGGTGACGTACTCGGCGATGCCGTCGGCGTATTCCCGGCCGTAGACCCGCTCGCACTTCAGCCCTCGGATGTGCGCCATCAGGGCCGGGTTGCCGCAGTCGGACTCGGAGAAGCTGAACGCCACATCGTCGAACTGGAAGCCGAGGAAGCCGGTCAGCAGCTCCCAGTGGTCGCCCGAGTCGTACGCCGTGTCGTCGTAGATCGAGAAGAACCGCAGCTGGGCCGGGGTGTCGTGGTGGACCCGCCGCTCCTGGAGCAGTTCGGGCGCGTCACCGAAGATGTCGGTGAAGTACGCCCGGCCGATGTTGTCGATGGTCCGCAGCGTGCCGCCGAAGCCCTTGCGCTCCTCCTTGGACGGCGCGACCGCCATCCGATCGGCGAGCCGGTGGATCCACAGCAGGTAGGTGCGCTGTTCGGTGGGCGAGTCGCCGGTGATGATGATGTCCACGCCGCCGTCGTGCGATGCGCCCAGACCGAAGGCGTGCGCCGCGCTGAGGTTGCACGCGTTGCAGAAGGTCGGCCGGCCGTCGCCCAGCGTGCGGTGCCCGGTGACCAGGACGTCGAGCCGGTTGCGCGCGATGACGTGCGGCCGCTGCGGCAGGTCCACGTCGAACTCGGCGATGTCGTCGCCGTCGACCAGGAGCATCTCGCAGTCCGGGTCCGGGTAGAGGTTCAGCGCGGCGTAGGTGCGGTCGATGTTGTCCATGACCGGGCGCGGCATGCCGGCGTGCCGCATGGTGACCACCCGCAGCCGGAACGTCTCCCCGAACTCGGCGAAGAGCCGCAGCTGCATGGCCCGCACGAACGCGGTCGTGTAGGCGCTGTCCTTGCCGCCGCCGTACGCCACCATGACGACGCGGTCGCGGACCGGGCCGAGCTCGCTCAGGGCGGCGTGAAGCCGGGGGGCGCACCTCTCGACCTCGGCCCAGTGCCCGGTGCCGGACATCCGGTCACGTAGTTGCTCCAGCGTGTGCCGCCGGAGGCGGGACAGGTCAGTCTGCTGCACAGCGGACATCGCGGTGACTCCTTCGAAAGAGGGACGGGGCGCGAAGACGTGCGAGCGGAAACGGCCGGCCGCAGGATGGGTCCCCGGTGAACAAACTGACGGGACGATATCGCAGGGAAACGGAAGAGTCCACTTTGCTCGATGTCAAAAATTGGCACTCCATATTGGCCGTTGTATGTCGTTTCTCACACCCGTTTTCGGTGTCGGCTCTCCGACTCGGAAGTTACCGCTGAATTGCGCGGTGAGCGCTCTCCGGTGAAAGTCGCAGGTGAAGCGGCATAGATTCTCATCATTCGAGAATCATGGTGAAGCGCGGAATGGTCCGTCTAGTGTTCCGGATGTGATCAACGCCAGCGTCTTGTCCTGTGAGGCGATCGAACGAGAACTGCGCGATGTCTGGGGGAATCTGTTCGGCACTACCGTCGGGCCGCACGACAACTTCTTCGCCCTCGGTGGCGATTCTCTGAAGGTCGTCGAGGCGGTGATGGGGGCACGCCGGCGCGGGATCGACTTCCGGAGCTCGGCTGTCTTCCGTAACCCCACCCCGGCCCGTCTCGCGGAACACCTGACCGTCGGTGGCGGCCTGCGTGAGCCGGCCCGTGCTCCGGCCGTCCCCGCGGTCCTGCGCGGCGACGCCACAGCGCCGATGACCGATTCCGATGACTCGGCCGCGTCCCTTCACGTGATCCACTCGGTCACCTTCCGCGAGGCCGAACGGCAGGCGGTGGCCCGCTGGGCGCCGGGCCGCACGATCGCCTCCTGGTCCGCCGGGCCGGTCGGCGAGGTCGCCGACCGCTACGCCGGCGCGCTGACCGGTGACGGGCCCGGCCTGATCGGGTTCGGTGACGGCGCCGTGATCGCCCTGGAGGTGGCCCGCCTGCGTGCCGCGAGGTCGCTGCCGGTCGGCCCGCTGGTGCTGGTCCTCCCGCCGCGACCGGCCGAGCCGGTCACCGAGGAGCAGGCGCTCGGCGCGTTCCTCGACGGGCTGGCCCGCCGCTTCGGGCTGACCGGGGAGGAGGACCTCGGCGAGGTGCACGCCCGCGTGCGGGCCGCCGGATGGTTCAGCGCCGACGTCACCCCCGCCGATCTACCGGCGGCGGCCCGCACGGCAGCCGCCGTGACCGCCGCGACCAGCGGCCACCGGCCGGGCGCGTACGGCGGGCGCGCCGTCGTCGTCCACGACGGCGCCGACCGGGACACCGATGGCTGGGCCACGCTGTCGGCCACCACGGAGAATCACTGGTTCGACTATGGGCTCGCGAACCCGCTGCCCCTGCTGGCCGACGACCGGCTCGCCGAGATCATGGGTAAGGAGCTGTCCCGGTGACCGAGCGCAGAACCTTCGCCGGCGGCCTCACCGTGCACGGCCTGAACCGCAACGAGACCGACTATCTCTACAAGGAGATCTTCGAGGACCAGGTGTACACGCCGCCGGGTGGCTTCCAGCTCCCCGACGACCCGGTCGTCTTCGACGTCGGCGCCAACATCGGCATGTTCACCCTGTTCGCCGCCCAGCGGTTCCCCGGGGCGCGGATCTTCTCCTTCGAACCGGTGCCGCGGACCTTCGACGTGCTCAGCCGCAACGTCGAGGGCCTGGCCGGCGTACGGCCGCTGAACATGGCGCTCGGCGATGCCCGGCAGACCCGCGAGCTGACGTTCTACCCGCAGTACTCGATGATGTCGGGCTTCGACGCCGATCCCGAGGTGGACCGGGCGCTGGTCCGGTCGTACATCGAGAACGTCGCGTCGACGCTGGACGACGAGCGCCGCGACGCGCTGCTGGAGGAGGCGGACGAACTGATCGTCGACCGCTTCGAGGGCCGGCAGGAGGTTCCCTGCCGGGTGGAGCGGCTCGACGACATGGCCGCCGAACTCGGCGTCGACCGCATCGACTTCTTGAAGATCGACGTCGAGGGCTTCGAGGTCCGGGTGCTGGAGGGAATCGGCGCGGCGTTCTGGCCGCGCATCGGCGCGGCGGCCGTCGAGGTCGAGGACGACGCCGGGGAACTGGCCCTGGTCACCAAGCTGTTCACCGAGCACGGCATGCGGACCGTGGTCGAGCAGCCCGGCGAGTACCAGGGCACCAGTGTCTACAACGTGTTCGCCTCACGTCCCTGACGTGACTCGGCGACTGAACTGACGGGGGAACGGTCATCAACGGCTGGAACGGCGACGGCAGCCTGCCCTTCACCTTGCCCACGGCCTGGCGGGCCGCCGCCGGGGTGCCGTCCGTGGCCCGGGTGCCGCTCGACGCACTCACCGGCCCGCTCGACGCGCTGGCCGGCGGCGCCGGCACACACCGCGCCGTCGTGCTCCTCGCCGCGCACGTCAAGGTGCTCAGCATGCTCGCCGAGGAGCCCGGCTGCCACGCCGAGACCGACCTCGGCGGTGTCCGCCGCCGCGTACCGGTCGGGACCGCCGCCACCTGGGGCGACCTGGTACGGCGGGTATCCGGGCACACCGTCGCGGCGGACCCGGCCGCCGGCCCGCCCACCGAGCCCGGGCGGGTCGTCCTCACCGACGCCGACGACACCGTTCACCCCGGATACGGACTGTACGTGCAGGTCCGCGACGACGGCCTGCTGCTCCGGTCGCCGGGCGAGGCCCTCACCGGCGCCGCGCTCACCGGCCTGGCCGGTATGTACACCGAGGTGCTCCGGGCCATGGCGAACGGTCCGAACGGCGACGCACGGGCCGCGTGCCTGCCGGCCGACCAGCGCCGCGCCGTCCTCCGGGACTGGAGCACCGGGCCCTCCGCCGACCGCGGCCCGGTCACCGTGGTCGACCTCATCCAGCGGCAGGCCGCCCGGACCCCGGACGCGGTGGCCGTCCGCTCGGACGGGGCCCGGCTGACCTACCGGGAACTCGACGAACACTCCAACCGCATCGCACGGCAGCTGATCACGATGGGTGCCGGCCCGGAGACCATGGTCGGTGTCGCCCTGCGGCGCGGCGCCGACCTGCTCCCGGCGTTGCTGGGCGTCTGGAAGTCCGGCGCCGGCTACCTGCCGCTCGATCCCGCACTCCCGTCCGGCCGGCTCCGCGGCATGGCCGACGCCTCCGGATGCCGCCTGGTCGTCACCGACACCGCGAACGCCGCCGCCCTCGGCCCCGGCTACGCCGGTGCACACCTGCTGCTCGACGCCGACCGGGCGCGGATCGGCGCGCAGCCGGCCGGCCCGCCCGGGGTGCCGGTCGGCCCGGCGTCCCTCGCCTACGTCATCTACACCTCCGGATCGACGGGTACGCCCAAGGGCGTGATGGTGGAGCACGGCGGCCTGGTCAACTACCTGATGTGGACGGCGGAGGCGTACGCGGCCCGCGGCACCGGCGGATCACCGTTCTTCTCGTCCATCTCGTTCGATCTCGGCATGCCCAGCCTCTACACCCCGCTCATCACCGGGCAGGCCGTGCACCTGCTACCGGACCCGCTGCCCACGGGCGACCTGGGTGAGATGCTCGCCGAGTCCGGGCCGTACAGCTTCATCAAGCTCACCCCCGGTCACCTGGACCTGCTCAGCCTCGACCTCACCGACGAGGAGATCCACGGCCTGGCCGGCATCGTCATCGCGGCCGGCGACGCCTTCACCAACGAACTCGCCACCCGCTGGATCAAACAGGCCGGCCCCGGCGGCACGGTCGTCGCCACCGAGTACGGCCCGACCGAGATCAGCATCGGCAACTCCGGCGAGCCGATCCTCGAGCCGCCCGCAACCGACCTGATCCCACTCGGGCCGCCGATCCCGAACACGACGATGTACGTGCTCACCGACCGCCTGGAGCCGGTGCCGGTGGGAGTCCCGGGGGAGATCTACATCGGCGGCGTGGGCGTGGCCCGCGGCTATCTCGGCCGGCCCGCGCTCACGGCGGAGCGGTTCCTGCCCGACCCGTACGGCGCTCCCGGCTCCCGGCTCTACCGGACCGGCGACCGCGGCCGCTGGCGCCCGGACGGGGCACTGGAGTTCCTGGGCCGCGTCGACCATCAGGTCAAGATCCGCGGGTACCGGGTGGAACTCGGCGAGATCCAGGCCACCCTGCTGCGCCACCCGAAGGTCGCCGAGGCCGTCGTCATCGCCACCGGCCCGCTGAACCGGCAAACCCTGGCCGCCTTCGTCGTTCCGGCGCAGGGCGACGAGTTCAACGCCGCCGAACTCGTCGAACACCTGGCCGGTCTCCTGCCCGCCTACATGATCCCGGCCAGCGTGGTCGCGGTCGACCGGATCCCGCTGACCGCCAACGGCAAGGTCGACACCCGCGCAATGGCCGCGGCCGCACCGTCTCGATGAGAGGACTCACCGTGACCATCTCCGCTCCGTCCCGCCCGGAAACCGGAAGCGACATGCGCTTCGTGCTCACCGATCTCGAACGTGACGAACTGCGGGCGCTCGCCGGACGGGCGGCCCGCCATCAGCCGGGCCGGCTCGACGACCCGCAGTGGCTCACCGAGATCCGGCGGCTCAGCTGCGGCCTGCCGGTCCGGCTCCGGGAGACCATCCGCCAGTACCGGCACGACCCGGGCCCCGACGGCACGCTCATCCTGGCGAACCTTCCGGTCCACGAGAACGAGTTGCCGGAGACGCCGGCCGTACGGGACTCGGTCGAGCGCATCGCCGCCGTGCCGTCCGCCGCCACCATGCTGATCGGGCAGCAACTGGGCGAGATCATCGCCTACCGGGACGAGAAGTTCGGCGCGCTGTTGCAGAACGTGGTTCCGGTGCCGGAGCTCGCCGAGTCGCAGAGCAACGGCGGATCGGTGCCGCTGGAGTTCCACACCGAGAACGCCTTCCACCCGAACCGGCCCCACTACGTCGGCCTCATGTGCCTGCGCGGCGACCACGACGGCGTAGCCGGCACCCTCGTCTCGTCGATCCGGCGGGTCCTGCCGCTGCTCGACCCGGCCGATGTACAGGTGCTGCTCAGCCCGCGGTTCCTCACCGACCCGCCACCCTCGTTCCGGGCCGGCGGCATGACCGAACCGCATCCGGTGCTCGGCGGCGACCCCGAGGACCCCAACCTGCGCGTCGACTTCAACACCACCACGGCGCTCGACGAGGACGGCAAGGCGGCCCTCGAACGGCTCCGCACCGTGATGACGGAGTCCGCGACGCTGCTCGTCCTCGAACCGGGCGAACTGGTCCTCGTCGACAACCGGCTGGTGGTGCACGGGCGCACCCTCTTCACACCCCGCTACGACGGCCGGGACCGCTGGCTGCACCGCATCTTCGTGCACCTGGACAGCCGCGGCAGCCGGGTGCACCGGACCGCCAACGGCTCCGTGCTGGTCTGACCCGGAGGCGACAGATGCAGGAGACGGATCACGTCGTGGTGGTCGACGGCCAGGGCCGCCACTCCATCTGGTGGCCGGACCGGGCGGTTCCGGCCGGCTGGTCGGTGATCGGGCGGCCGGCGAGCCGGGACGAGTGTCTGCGCCGGATCGAGGCGGAGTGGACCGGGCCGCGCCCGGGTGCGGGAGCCACGGCATGACCGGGACGCTCGTGCTCGTCGACGCGCTGTCCACCGGCGCCATGCTGGCCCGGGCCGCCGCCGGCACCCACCGGATCGTGCACGTCCACTCCCGTCCGAACCTGCCTGCCACCTTCGCGGCCAGCCTTCCGAGCGAAGTGTTCGCGGAGGACCTGGTCCACCCCGGGGCCGCCGACGAGGTGCTCCAGCGGCTGCGGGCACACCGGCCGGCCGCCGTCATCGCCGCCAGCGAGTTCGGTGTCGAGGTCGCCGACGAGATAGCCGCCCGGCTCGGCCTGCGCGGCAACGATCCGGCCGGGTCCCTCGCCCGGCGCGACAAATACGTGATGGCCGAGGTGCTGGCGGCCGCCGGGGTGCCGACCGCCCGTCAGCACCGGGCCGCCGGGCTCGGTGAACTGCTTGCATGGCGACGGCGGCACGGGCTGCGCCGGGTCGTCGTCAAACCGGTGGACAGCGCCGGGTCGGAGGACGTCTACACCTGCGACACCGACGAGGAGATCGCGGCCGCCTTCCGGGCCGCGATGAACAAGACCAACCTCATGCTGCGGGCCAACGAGACGGTGATGATCCAGGAGCACCTGGCCGGTGACGAGTACGTGGTCAACACGGTCAGCCGGGACGGGCGGCACTGGTTCACCGACGCCTGGA
The DNA here is from genome assembly GCF_040656595.1 of Actinoplanes sp. NPDC049802. Lineage (NCBI taxonomy): Bacteria > Bacillati > Actinomycetota > Actinomycetes > Micromonosporales > Micromonosporaceae > Actinoplanes > Actinoplanes sp. NPDC049802. The sequence goes on along the minus strand of NZ_JBFAMR010000035.1, from coordinate 65,251 downwards.
TCAGCAACAAGGTGGAGCGGGCGGGCAACCGGCTCGCGTACGACCACGAGGACCTGCTCGACTCCGGCGACCCACGGCTGGCCGGGATCCTGCCCTACGTCGCCGCCGTCCTGGACGGTCTCGGCATCGCCAACGGCCCGGCGCACACCGAGCTGATCCTCACCGCCGACGGCCCTCGCCTGCTGGAGACCGGCGCCCGCCTGTCCGGGCTGGCCAACCCGCCGGCCCTGGACCGGTGCACCGGCGCCAACCAGGTCGGCCTCACCCTGGACTGCCACCTGCACGACGGCGCCCGGCTGCGCGGCCTCCCGGCCCGGTACGAGCGACGGGCCCGCGCCCGCTGTGTGAACCTCATCGCCCACCGCGCCGTGCCGCTGCCCGCTGTGGAGCTGGAGAAGATGCTGCGCGAGCTGCCCGCCTTCGAGAGCGTCCGGTTCCGCATCCCGGAGGGCCGCATGACCCGTCCCACCGTCGACCTCAACTCCGCGCCCGGCGTCGTCTTCCTGGTGCACCCGGACCAGCGGGCGATCGACGAGAGCTACCACGCGCTCCGCGAGCTGGAACGCGAACTGCTGTGACCGCGCAGCTGTTCCGCGAGCTCTTCGGGTCGTTCCCGACACCGGTCGCGATCATCACGGCGCTCGGCGGTGACGGTGTGCCCCGCGGGTTCACCTGCAACGCGGTCTGTGCCGTTTCCGCCGCCCCACCGCAGCTGCTGATCTGTGCCGACCACCGCTCACAGACGCTGCCGGCCATCCTGACCTCGGGCGCCTTCGTGGTCAACGTCCTCGCCCCGGACGGCGCGGACGCCTCCCGCCTGTTCGCCGGCAAACGGGACGACAAGTTCGCCGGGGTCGCCTGGGAACCGTCGGTGATCGCCGGGGGAGCGCCGGTGCTCACCGAGGTGGCGCTCAGCTACATGGAGTGCCGGGTCACACGGGTGGTGGAGGCCGCCGACCACGCGGTGATCTTCGCGAGCGTGGACGGCGGCGCCGTGCTGCGGCGGGAGGCGCTGCTGTACTGCCGTGGCGACTACACGTCGTGGACCCCGTCCGTGCCGGTCGGCGCCCACGAGCCGGGATAGCGTTCCCCGCCACTCGCCCGGTCGCGGCTCATCGCGAGCGAAACACGAGCATGGTAGAAAGCCTGCCGGCGGATTTCGCCGGAATCGGCTCAGGGAGGCGTCACCCCGTGAAGCAGTTGAACGACCTGATCGCGGACTTCTGGCGAGATTATGCCGCCGTCGTCCTGCTGGGCGCCGGTCTGCTCGGGGTGATCCTGCTGATCAGCTTCGCGATCTGGGCCAGACGGACCGGCAAGCCGCTGCGCCCGCTCGCGCTGGCGATCAGCATGAACCTGGCGCTGCTGCTCAACGCCGAGGGCATGTGGGTCATCGCGATCGACCAGCTCAAACTTCCGCCGATCTTCGCGGTGCTGGTGTTCGCGGTCTTCGAGATCTGCTTCCTCACGGCCACCTCGCTCGCCGCCGAGCAGTACCGGCGCACCTCCGTCCACGCGAGCGACGGCACCATCGTCACGCCCGGTCACCCCGGGGCGATGCTCTACATCGCGGCGCTGATCGCCGGGCTCTCCGGTGTCATCGTGGCCAGCAACGCCGTCACGGGCACCGAGAAACTGCTGCGCCTGGCCGTACCCTGCGTGATCTTCCTGATGTGGTGGGCGGCGCTCACCGCCGCCGGGCAGCGGGTGCGGCGCGGCCGTTTCGCCTACAGCCCGCGGCGCCTCGCCGAGCGGTGGGGCTGGCTCATCCCCGACGACGACCCCGATCTGGTACGGATGGCCGCCGAACGACAGGTGCGCCGGATGGTCGTCAACTACCACCGGGTGAGCACCGGCCGGTTCCCGAAGTCGTGGTGGCGGTCCCGCCTGCTCAAGGACGCCCGGACCGCGGGGGAGCCGGTCGTCGAGGAGGTCATCGAGCAGCTCGCCCGGATCCAGCGGGTGATGGACCTGCTGGTGCCGGGGGCGGTGCGGATCCCGGTGCCCACCGTGGGACTCACCCCCGCCGAGGCCCGTCCGGTCGTTTCGGCGGTGTCCGAACCGGTGGTTTCAGCCGCGTCCGGGCAGGCCGCTCCGGTCACGCCCGCTCCGGTCACGCCCGCTCCAGTCACGCCCGCTCCGGTCACGCCCGCTCCGGTCGTCTCGGCCGCGCCGGGTCTGGTCGCTGCGGTCGCACCGGGTTCGGTGGTTCCGGTCGCGCCGGGTCCGGTGGTCTCGGCGGGGCCCGGTCCCGTCGCCGTGCCGCAGGCCGGGCCCGATGCGCTGGAGCCGGCCTCCGTCCCGGCCGCCGCGGTGCCGCAGACCGTCCAGTTCGTCGCGCCGGTCCGGTTCGTTCAGCCGGTCGAGAACGGCTCCGCTCCGGCCGGGGAGGGTGCCGCCGTCCCGGACGGCGATCCGGTCGCGGCCCCGGAGGACCCGGCGGCCCCGGAGGACCCGGCGGCCCCGGAGGACCCGGCGGCCCCGCTGGTTCCGGCTCAGCGTGTTCCGGCTCAGCGTGTTCCGGCCGACCCGGACGTGACGCCGGCCGCCGGTCCCGTCCCGGCCGTTGCTGTTCCGTCCGCTCCCGTGCCGGTCTCCCCGGCGCCCGCCCCGCAGCCGTCCTGGGCGTCCACACCCACCGGCGCCCGCCCGGCCGTGAGCATCGCCGGATCGCCCTGGTGGCGGCTCGCCGTCGACCGGCTCAGCAAAATGGTCGCCGACGAGATCAGCGCCGAGGACCTTTCGGGGATGAACTACCTGCGGATCAACGAACTGGCCCGCAAGCTCGCGCCCCGGGTGCCGGAGCTGGGCGAGGGCGTGGTCCGCACGTTCATCAACGAGTACGTGCGGGAGCTGGACGGGGAGCACGTCGAGTCGACCTACCCGTGGCGGGAGTTCCTGCCCGCCCCGGCGCTCGCCCCGGCCGGCTCGGAGGCCTGGAACAACGCGCTCCTCGACCTGCGGGCCGCGCTGGAGGAGGAGCTCGGCGAGGGCCAGCCGCTGGACCCGGAGGAGCTGGCCGAGTTGCTCGCACCCAGTGCCCCCCGGCTGGACGGCGCGACGATCCGCCGGTTCATCGGCGACTACGCCCTGGCACTGAGCGGGATGACCGCGCCGGGCAGCTCCCAGCCGTGGGCGGAACTGCTGCCGCGGCCGCAGAGCGCACGGCCGGCCAGCGACGACGAGCTGCTGGAGATTCACGGCGCCGAGCTGTTCGAGCATCTGCGCGCCACCGGCCGGCTGAGCCGCTACAAGGTGCAGGCCGTGACCGGGATCAAGAGCCGGGTCCAGGCGGACCGGATCAAGGCGATCGTCGAGGAGCGGGCGGCCGAGACCGCGACCGCCTGACCCGGTGCGGGCCGGCCCCGCCTGGCCGAGTGGCTAGCTCGGGGTCGAGATCCAGGCCGAGCGGGTGCTGTGCACCGACAGGCCGGGATGGTGCCGCAGGACGCGGCCGTCGTCGGCGAGCAGGGTGTCGAGCGTCTCCCGGTCCTCGGCGGAGAGCCGCTCGGCGACGCCCGCGCGGAACCGTCGCAGGGTGGCCACCGCGTACCGGACGGCCGGGGCGGGCAGCGGCGGTGCCAGGTCGACGACCAGCTCCCGGGACTCCAAGACGGTGTATCCGGCGGCATGCAGGCGGGCCGGCCAATCGGCGCCGATGTGCGGCAGGTGCTCGGCCCGGGCCGCGTCGGCGACCGCGTGGCAGCGCGCCTCCATGCCGGGGGTCCCGATGCCGATGTCGTCGGGCAGGAACCGCGGCATCGACTCCATCTCGATCATCGCGAGCAGGCCGCCCGGGCGCAGGGTGGCGCGGATGTCGGCGAGCACCCGGTCCGGGTCGCCCATGTGGTGCATCGACGACGACGCCCAGACCAGGTCGGCCTCGCCGGTCTCCGGCCAGCCGGTGTCGGCGTCGGCGTGCAGCGGGCGGATCCGGTCGGCGAGGCCGTGCCGTGCGGCGCTCTCGGCGAGATGCCGCAGCATCGCGTCGTCGGTGTCGATGGTGGTGACGACCGCCTCGGGGAAGCGGCGGAGCAGCGCGAACGCGCCGGTGCCGGTGCCGCTGCCGAGATCGGCGACGCGGCGGACGCCGGGCGGCCCGGCCAGCTCGGCGATCCGTGCGGTGAAGTCGGCGAGAGGGGTGGCGGCGACCTCGGCGTCCAGGTCGAGCATCTCGGTCAGATCGTGACCGTTGCCGTGCGCGTGACCGTGGGCCTGGCCGTGGTGGTGGTTTTCGTGGGGCATGAGGACGACTGTAGAACCGGATTGCGGCTGGCGCATACAATCTTGCGTATGACGCAAGACGCTGAGGTGGACGCCCTCGTCCGGGCCCGGATCCGGGGGTTGCGGATCGCCAAGGGCTGGTCGCTCGACGAGCTGGCGGCCCGCTGCTACCTGAGCCCCTCCACACTGAGCCGGATCGAGACCGGCCACCGGCGGATCGGGCTCGACCAGCTCACCAGCATCGCGCGGGCCCTCGGCGCCAGCCTCGACCAGCTCGTCGAGACCGAGAACGACGACGTGGTGATCAAACCGCATCATCATCCGGAGCGGGGCATCACCACCTGGATGCTGACCGGCGACCACGAGCACGCCGGGCTGACCGTCGCCCGCGTGCGGGTGACCAGGCCGGCGTCACGGCGGCCCGAGGACCTGCGGGTGCATCCGGGACGGGACTGGTTCACCGTGCTGTCCGGGACCGTCGAGCTGGTGCTCGGCGACCGTCTCGTCATCGTCGAGGCCGGCGAGGCGGCGTCCTTCTCCACCATGACCCCGCACAGTCTCGGAGCGCGCGGCGGGGCGGCCGAGATCATCGCGGTGCTCACGCCGGACGGCGAGCGCACCCACGTCGCCGGCTGAGCCGGGTCAGGCCGAGCCCGGCGCGGCGAGGCTGGACCGCCACACCAGCGTCGCCTCGGCACGCTCGCTGTACGGGCCGGCGCCGTCGCCGAGCGCCAGGGCCATCGCCCGCTCGCCCATCTCGACCAGCGGCAGGCGCACCGTGGTCAGGGCCGGGGTGACGTCCCGCGCGATCGGCATGTCGTCGAACCCGGTCACCGAGATGTCCTCCGGCACCCGCACCCCGCGTTCGCGCAGCGTGACCAGGGCGCCGACGGCCATCGAGTCGTTCAGCGTGATCAGGGCGGTCAGGCCCGGCTCGGCGTCCAGCAGCGCCCCGGTGGCCGCGGCGCCGCCGTCGCGAGTGAAGTCGCAGTAGACGAGGCGGGACGGCGGCAGCTCCACCCCGGCCTCGTCGAAGGCGCGGCGGAAACCGGTGAGCCGGTCGGTCGTGGTGGTCAGGTACCGGGGCCCGGCGATGACACCGATCCGGCGGTGCCCCAGCTCCAGCAGGCGCAGGCCCAGCGCGCGGGCGCCGTCCTCGTTCGCCGGCAGGACCGCGCTGCCGACCAGGCGGTGCCGGCCGATCACCGCGACCCGGCCGCCCGCCTGCTGGTACGCGTCCAGCTCGGCGTTCAGCCGCTCGGTGAAGGCGTCGTCGTGGTAGCCGGAACCGGCCAGGATCAGCGCGTGCACCTGCTGGGCCCGCAGCAGCCCGACATACGCCAGCTCGCGTTCCGGCTCCCGGTAGCTGTTGCAGATCACCAGCAGCCGGTCGTGCGCCCCGGCCTGGCGCTGCAGCCCGCGGGTGATCTCCGCGAAATACGGGTCGGAGACGTCGTGCACGATCACGCCGACCGCCGACTTACGCGGCCGGGCCACGTTCTGCGCATGCGCGTTCGGTACGTAGTGCAACTGCGCGACGGCCGCCAGCACCCGCTCGCGGAGATCCTCGTTGACGCGTTTCGCGCTGTCGTTGATGACGCGGGAGACGGTCGCCGGGGAGACCCCGGCGAGCCGGGCAACATCCGCCAGGGTGACCGCCATCCGGACAGGTTAACGGCCCGGTGGGGCCGATGTGCCGACGACCCGGCCGAACGTGTGGATCGACGGGCCCGGATCGGCCGCGGGGACCGGTCCCGTAAGTTTCGGCTGGGGGGCTACCCTCATCAGGGCGTACCTGGAATCGTGCACATCTCAGGGTCGGGGCGCGGAAAGGACGGTCACACGATGAGGGAGGACCGGAGCCGCTCGACCGGGCGGCCGACCCTCGAAGAGGTCGCTGCCCGGGCCGGCGTCGGCCGCGGGACGGTGTCCCGGGTCGTCAACGGGTCGGCGCAGGTCAGCCCCAAGGCGCGGCAGGCCGTTCAGGACGCCATCGACGCCCTGGGCTACGTGCCGAACCGGGCCGCTCGTGCGCTCGTCACCCAACGAACCGATTCGATCGCCCTGGTGATCTTCGAGTCCGGCGAGCGGTTCTTCGCCGAGCCGTTCTTCGGCCGCATCGTGCAGTCCATCTCGTCGGTGCTGGTCGCGCGCAACCTCCAGATGGTTCTGATGATCGCGCAGGCGCCCGAGGAGCGCCGCCAGCTCGAGGGCTACCTGACCCGCCAGCACGTCGACGGCGCGCTGCTGCTGTCCCTGCACGGCGACGACCCGCTGCCCGCCCTCCTCGAGGAGCGCGGCGTGCCGACGGTCCGGGCCGGCCGGCCGTTCCATCCCGAACCGGTCAGCTTCGTCGACGCCGACAACCGCGGCGGCGCCCGGTCCGCCGTCACCTACCTGCGCGACCAGGGGCGGCGCTGCATCGCCACGATCACCGGCCCGCTCGACATGGCCGTCGGCATCGCCCGCTACGACGGCTATCGCGACGTCGTCGGCGACGGCCCGGCCGCCCGCGGCGACTTCGGCGAACTCAGCGGCGCCACCGCCATGGAGTGGCTGCTCACCCAGTACCCGCAGATCGACGCCGTCTTCGCCGCCTCCGACATGATGGCCGCCGGCGCGCTGCGCGTGCTGCGCCGGGCCGGGCGGCGCGTCCCCCAGGACGTCGCGGTGATCGGCTTCGACGACTCGGTCATCGCCCGGCACACCGATCCGCCGCTGACCAGCGTCTACCAGCCGATCGAGCAGATGGGCCAGGAGATGGTCCGGCTGCTGCTCACCAAGATCGACGGCGAGGAGCCCTCCGCCTGGGAGACCGTGCTCCCCACCCGTCTCATTCTGCGCGGGAGCGCTTAGCGCTCCACGGGTCGAGGTCCGCGTCTCCCTCCTTTCCGGTACGCGCGACCTCGCCCCGCCCGATCCGGATCGTCACGTCCGTGCGGCGCGCGCTCGCGTCGTGGTCCGGCCCGTGCCGCGCCCGCCGGGCCGAGATCGGTGAGCCACCCACCAAGATCCGCAGGCCGCCGGTGACCAGCAGTGGATCAGGAGCCGAGCAGGCGGCCGGAGATCTGTTCGAACCGGTTCCGGAGATCCCCGGCGGTGGTCCGGTCGGCGGCCACCAGTCGTTGCCCCGCCGGATCGCTGAGGACGGCCGATTCGCCGGCGATGGTCGACGCCACCCGCCGGAAGTCGAGGGGCAGCTCCTCGTCCCCGGCCACCAGCAGGGCGGCGGACAACCAGCGGACGGACCCCTTGTCGAAGTAGCCCCACAGGGGCCGGCGGGGGTCGGCGAGGGCGATCGCGCCGATGACGAAGGCCCGGCCGACGAACGGAATCCCCGGTACGGCGGCGGCCGCGTACGCGCGGGCCGCGGACTGCTGTGGACTCCCACCGGAGCGGCGGCTGTCGAGCAGCACGAAGCCCTGAGCGGCTTGGTCCCTACCCTCGGCCGTCGACGAGGTGGAGGCGGCGACCGACCAGAGACCGGCCGCGGTTTCCTCGTCGGTGAACATCTCGCCGGCGAGCAGATGACGCAACGGCTTGCTCCAGCCGTTGCGGTCAGCCAGCACGGTGCGGGTGATGGTGGTGGCGAGCGGGTCGCCGGCGGAGCGCAGCGCCCGGACGAGGGTCAGCAGAGCGGGCGGTGACCCGGTGTACGGCGTCGGCGGAACGAACAGTTCCGGCCAGCGTTCGCCCACCGCGGCCAGGTCTTGTGCCCGCAGACTCGACGTGGCCGCGAGCAGGTGCAGGCATGCCGCCGTACCGGGTTCGGAGGTGGAGCGGTCCGCCGCACAGGCACGCAGGCCGGCGACGTGACCGGGGGCGGTCGCCTCGAACAGTTCGACGGCGGCCGTACGGCAACGGGCGTTCTCCGGGTCGAAGCCGGGCCAGGGCGGTAGCCCCGCGGCACGCCGGGCACCGTCGGCGGCCTCGTCCCATTCCGCCAGGACCGTACGCATGTCCTCAGGACCGATCGCCGGCTCGGGGGAGTGGCGTCTGCCGCCGGATCCGTGGGTGAGCCGGTTCAGTTCGGACCGAAGACCGAAGGGCAGGTAGGCGTGCATCCGGACGAGTTCGGCCCGTAACCATGCCGGCACGGCACCGTCTCGCAGAGTGTCGACGATCTTGCGCTGGATCGGTAGATCAGGATCGGCGACCGCATGCGGTAACGCACGGCAGAGGGCTTCCACCCGGCGCTTCTGTGCGGCGGGATCGGGGTCGGGCGCCGCGCGCATCTCGACGGCCAGCGCGATCGCCGATGCGCTGGGCGGTGTGCCGTCGAGCGCGGCCAGACGCAGGTAGACGTCGACGTTGTCGCCACGCAGGGCGAGCCGCCGGCAACCGGGCAGTGCGGCCGGATCGCCCCAGGCCCACAGCAGGTCCGCGGTAGCCGCACCGTCGGTGAGGAGTTCGCCGATCAGCCGGCCGGCATCGGCGTGCCCACTGTCGAGCGCCGCCCGGGCGAAGGCGGACGGATCCTCGGCGAAGACCGTCCGCCACGTCGGCAGTAGACGGTCGATGTCCTCGGTGGTCAGAAGGCCGCGCCGGCACAGGACGAGAAAGGCCTGCCGGTGTACGGGCGCCATGCCGCTCAAGGACAGGACCGTGTGCAGCAGGTCCGCTTCGCCGTCACGCAGCGGCGCCGGCTGTCTGTCCGGCCACGACCCGACGGTGAGGTTCGGATCGCTGAGGAGCGCCAGGCGTACCAGCCACTCGCCGAGTTGAGCCGGGTCCGCCGCGGTGGGGTGGGCGTCCCGGACGATCAGGAACGCTTCGGAGTCGGTTCGCCCACCGAACACCGCGTAGCCCGCCGGTTCGAGCCGCCGCAACGCCCGCTCGACGGTCGCACGGTCCCCGCCGAAGTAGACCGCCTGGGGACGCCGCAGTGATCCCTTCCGGTCGAATGCCATCGCCTGGGTGTGCCAGCCGAGGTACGGGGTGTCGGTCGGCATGCCACGCCGGCGAATCTCCTCGCGGGCGTCGTGATGGACCTCCTCCTGCATGACCCGTTCCGCATCGGGTTCCAGGAACAGAACCTCCGCGGAGCCCGCGAGAGCAGCCGACAGAACCGCGTAATCACTGGTTGCGGGCATGACGGAGATCCTAGGCCCGCGGCCTGGCGTTCTCCACGCCGCCGGACCGCGTCGAAGGACCGTCGATCTCAGCCCGGTGGGCGCGGCACGGGCGTGACCCGGCAGTTGATCGCGGGGGCTTCACGGGACGGTCGGGTTGCCGGGGGCGGCGTGCCGCGTACCGGAAAGGGGTCATGGGGTTGTCAGGCCCCGAAGGTCGGACAGCCGCCGCTGGAGCACGGTGGCCTGGGTCTCGGTGATGCCGCCCTCGTTGAGGCGCTGGCGGACCTTGCGGGTGAGCTGGTCGACCTGTTCGGTGAGGTCGGCTTCGGCGTCCGGGTCGATGAGGCGCAGCAGGTTCATGAAGTCGAGGGCCACGTCGGGGCGGATCTCGCCGAGGTCCTCGCCGCGTTCGACGGCGGCGCGGACCCGGCTGAGGGCGACGTCGACGGTCAGCGTCGCCGCCGGGGCGGAGGCGGTCGCCGACGGGCTCGGCTGCGGTGGCGAGGGTGGCGGTGTCGACTCGGGCCCGGTGGGCGCCGTGGTGGTGGGAGCGCCGCTGGGCGGCTGGGCGAACTCGGCCTCGTGCTGCGAATCGCCGACCATGTTGATCACGGCGAGGAACGCGACGGCCGTCACCGCGAGGGCGGCGCCGACGGTGGCGCGGCGAACCATCGGGGACCGCTGCGGGCCGGCGGCGGGCGCCGGCAGGACCCGGGCCAGGCCGGTGGGCGGACGTCCGGGCAGCGGGATGGTGAGGCGCTCCGGGGCGGCCGGGATCAGGCGGGCCAGGACGCGGCGGGCCTGAGCGGCCGTGGGACGGCGCAGCGGGTCCTCGTCGAGGCAGCGCAGGATCAGCTCGCGCAGCCGGGCGGGCAGGGTCTCCGGCAGGGGAGTGGGGCCGTTCGCCTGGGCGGCGGCCAGTTCCTCCCAGGTGTCGACGTCGTAGGGCGGAACCCCCGCGACCATCTCGAAGAGGAGGACGCCCAGCCCGTAGAGGTCGGTGGCGGGCTCGGCCGGTTTGCCGTCGAGCCGTTCCGGGGCGGCGTAGGCGGGTGTGCCGAAGCTGGCGCCGGTCTCGTCGTCGTCCGACTCGCCGGCGGCGGCGCTGATGCCGAAGTCGAGCAGTTTGACCCCGCCGGGGCACAGCATCACGTTGCCCGGTTTGATGTCGCGGTGCACCACCCCGGCGGCGTGCGCGGCGGCCAGCGCCTCGGCGACGGCGGTGCCGATCGACACGGCCTCGCCCCACGGCATGGGGCCGCCCGCGTCGCAGAGCCGGGCCGCGACGGTCTCGCCGTCGAGCAGCTCCATCACCACGAACGGCGCCACCGAGCCGTCCGGCCGGACCGCTTCCCGGTAGTCGTGGACGGCCGCGATGCCCGGGTGCGAGAGCCGGGCCGCGAGCCGCGCCTCCCGCCAGGCCAGGTGACCGGCACGGGTGTCACCGGCCGGAAGCTTGACCGCGACCGGCCGGTCCAGCAGCTCGTCAGCGGCTCGCCACACCTGGGCCATGCCACCCGTCTCGAGGAGGGTGACCAGGCGGTACCGCGAGGCCAGGAGCGTGTCCGGGGCCGGCCAAACTTCGTGCATCCCAGGACATTCGCCCAGTGGGCGGGGCATGTCAACCCATGCCGGCATCACGGGTGCCCAACGGATGCAACCATGCGGCAACCGACCGGTCAACCCGCCTGAACCCGGCGCCGCTCAGAGTGGGAACTCCCCCGAGCTGAGGAGTTCAGTCAGATGCGCATGCGCCGTACCGCCGCCGCCCTCGCCATGGCCGCCGCCGTCACCGTTCCGGCCGTCGGCACCGGAGTAGTCGCGTACGCCCAGGACTCGCCGGCCACCGCTTCGGCCGCCAAGGGGCCGAAGGAGACCGCCAAACCCACCAAACCGGCCCCGGCCAAGCCCACCAAGACGCCGGTCAAGAAGGTCAACTTCCAGGCGTCCGGCACGATCACCGCGGTGGCCGGCGACACGATCACGGTGGCCGCGAAGAGCGGCACCAAGGACGTCCGCGGCAAGTCGGTGACGATGTCCGTCGCGTCCGGCGCCCGGATCGTCCTGAACGGCAAGAAGGTCAAGGTCGCGAGCCTGGCCGCCGGCCACAAGGTGTCGGTCACCGGCACCCGGGTGGACACGGTCTACACGGCCGACCGGATCCAGGCGACCGGCAAGGCGGTCAAGCCGACGCCGGCGCCGTCGTCACCGTCCGCCACGCCGACGTCCGAGCCGACGTCCGAGCCGACGTCCGAGCCGACCTCAGCGCCGACGTCGGCACCCACCTCGGCACCCACGTCGGCTCCCACCGAGTCGCCCAGCGCGACGCCGTCCGAGGAGCCGTCGCCCACCCCGACCGACGCGCCGGAGGGCGGAGAGACCACCGAGGCGCCGGAAGGCGAGTGAGCCTCCGGTGACCGGCACGCCCCACCCGCCATGACAAGCCGGGGCGTGCCGGTCACCGGCTTCTGTCCAGACCTCCACCCCGGCGGCCGATCGCCGCCGGGGACGCCGACCGGAGCGGAAGGGTGGTGGCGGAGTGCCGCTGCGGCGTGACCCCGTGCTGATCACCCTGGCCGTGGCCGGTGTCCTGCTGGTGGGCGGGTTCGCCCTGGATCCGGGCACACCCCGGGCCCAGCTGGTGGCCGCCTGGCTGCTCGCCCCGATGCTGGACCTGCTGCTGTTCTGGTCGGCCCGCCGGGTGCACCGCGTCCTGGACCTGCCGCCCCACGCGGACCGGTTCTGGCGGGCCCTCTCCGCCGCCGGCCTGCTCTTCGCCGCCGGTGACCTGGTCCAGCTGTACGCCGTCCTGGCCGACCCCGGCATCGACCGGCTCACCTTCCACCCGGTGCAGTCGACCGCCGCCCTCTCCGGCGTCGTCCTGGTCTGCGCCGTGGCGATGGTGCACCGGAACCGTGACCGGCCGCGCCGCAAACGGATCCGCCTGCTGCTGGACACCGCCCTGATCAACACCGCGTCGGCGTCGGTGGCCTGGTGCCTGATGACCCGGCCGGACCTGGCCGAGGTGGGCGCGGGCGCCCACTTCGTCGCGCTGTTCGGCTGCGGCCTGGTGCTCTGTGCCGTCTTCGTGGCGGTGAGGTCCGGCCTGACCGGGGAGACACCGCTGAGCGGGATGGCCGCCGTGCCGATCGTGTCGGCCACCGTCCTGCAGGCGGTCGGCAACATTCTGCTGCCCAGCGGCAGCGCCGGGGACAGCGGCAGCCAGATGGCGCTGGCCACCGCCCCGCTGGTGCTGGTGCTGGCCGGCCCGCGGATCCAGTTGCTGCGCGGCGCCGCGGGCCTGGACGGGCGGCTGTGGCTGGAGCGGGCCCTGCGCGGCCGGTACAGCGTCCTGCCGTACACCGGGACGGTCATCTGTGCCGCCGCGCTGGTGATCGTGCTGGCCACCGACGGTCTCGGGCTGAGCGCGTGGGGCGCGCTGACCGGGCTGCTGGTCAACGTCGCCCTGGTGATCGCCCGGCAGGTCCTCGCGCTGGCCGAGAACGACAGCCTGCTCGTCGAGATCCGCAACCGTGAGCAGCGGCTGAACGGCCTGCTCCGGCACTCCTCCGAGGTCATCTCGATCGCGTCGCCGGACGCCGGGTTCACCTATGTGAGCCCGGCGGTGGAACGGGTGCTCGGCCTCCCGGCGTCGGCCGTGCTGGGCCGCGACTCGCTGGACACGCTGCACCACGAGGACCGGGCGCCGCTCAGCGACGATCTGGACCTGCTGTATTCGACCCCGGGCGCCGAGCTGACCTTCCACGGGCGCTTCCTGCACGCCGACGGATCGTGGCGCTGGCTGGAGGTGGTCGCGGTCAACCTCACCCACGAGCCCGGCATCGAGGGTGTGGTGAGCAACTCGCGGGACGTGACCGAGTCCCGGGAACTGCACGAGCAACTGCGCTACCAGGCCGGCCACGACGAGCTGACCGGGCTCGCGAACCGGCGCCAGTTCACCGCGGCGGTGACCGGGCTGCACGGCGACGCGGCGGTGCTGCTGATCGATCTCAACGGCTTCAAACACATCAACGACACGTACGGGCATGCCGTCGGCGACGAGGTGCTGCGGCACGTGGCGGACCGGTTGCGTGAGTGCTCCGGCCCGGGCGACCTGCCGGCCCGGCTGGGCGGCGACGAGTTCGCGGTCCTGGCCACCGGCGCGGAGGCGGCCGAACGGATCGCCGGCCGGCTGCGGGAGGCCCTGGACCGGCCGGCCGACATCGCCGGGCGGCCGCTGCGGGTGGGCGCCAGCATCGGGGCCGCGGTCGGGCCGGCCGCCGACCCGGATCACCTGCTGCACGCCGCGGACCTGCTGATGTACGAGGACAAGCAGCGTTCCCGGGCGTACGCGTCATGATCCGTCACGTGGTCGCGACCGCCCTGACCGGTCTGCTCGGTGTCCTCTGGTACGTGGCCTGGACGGTGGCGGCCCCGGGCCCGGTGGCGCTCGGTTACCTGTTCATGCCGGTGTCGATGGCGCTGGGCGGCCTGTCCGTACGATCCTTGCGCCGCGCGACGACGATGCCCCCGGCCGGCCGCCGGTTCTGGCTGCTGCTGGAGATCTGCTGCCACCTGTTCGCGGCCGGGTTCACCCTGCTGGCCGTGGCGGCCGTCCGCACCGGTCCGGAGCTGCCCGCGATGCCCCGGCCGGCGCGGCGCTGATCGGCTCCGGCGTGCTCGTGGCGATGTGGGGCGTGGCCCAGGTGCCGCTCGGCGTGACCGGCGGGTACGAGCGCGGCAAGCAGTGGCTGGACCGGACCATCGCGTTCCTCGGCTGCGCCACCGTGCTGTGGCACTTCGGGATCGCCCCGATGTACTGGGCGCCCCAGCCGTGGACCCCGGCGGCGCTGGTGGTGCTGTTGCTGGCGTGCACGTTCGCGGCCGGGTCGATCACCAAGGTGTCGTACATCGGGGGCGGGCCGGTGGACCGGGTCGCCATGCGGCTGGTCGCCTCGACCGGCATGGCCGCGGCCGCGGTCGCGCTGCTCGCGGTGCTCGGCGGCTACCACGGCATCCTGCCCGGCCAGGCGGTGGTTATGCCGGTCTGCGGAATGCTGGTCGCCCTCGGCGCCCGCCGTCAGCTGACCGCGCCGTCCGCGCCGGGCCGTCCCGCGAACGTGTGGCTGCCGTACCTGGCGATCGTGGCGGTGGACATCCCGGTCGTCGACGTGCTGGTCCGCCGCTGGCACTGGGCGCCGGGCATCTGGGAGGGCGCCTTCGTGGTGTCCGCGGCGGTGCTGGTCACCGCCCTGGTCGCGGTCCGTCAGTACGTGGCCTTCCGGGAGAACACCCGGCTGCTGCGGGAGCGGCAGGAGTCCGAGGCGCGGCTGCGGCATCAGGCCACCCACGATCCGCTGACCGGGCTGGCGAACCGGGCGCTGTTCCGGCAGCGGCTGGAGGAGGCGCTGGCCACCGGCCCGGCCACCGTGCTGGTGGCCGACCTGGACGAGTTCAAGACGGTCAACGACTCGCTCGGCCAGGACGCCGGGGACGGTCTGCTCGTCGCGTTCGCCGCGGTGCTGTGCGACGCGGCCGGGCCGGCGTCGGTGGTGTCCCGGCTGGCCGGCGACGAGTTCGCGGTGCTGTTGCCGGGGCCGGCCGACGGCGAGGAGGTGGCCGCACGGGTGGCCGCGGCGACCGCCGTGCCGATCAGCGAGCAGCGGCTGCTGGTCCAGTTCAGCGCGGGCCTGGCGACCGGTCCGGCGGGCGCGGCGGCCGGCGGCCTGCTGCGCCGGGCCGACGCCGCCCTGTACGCCGCCAAACAGCGCGGACGCGCCAACTGGGTGCGTTACGCCGACGGCATGGAACGTCCGGCTCAGGCGTACGCCCAGCTCGGCGGCGACCTGCGGCGGGCTCTGGACGCCGGCGAGTTCCGGCTGCACTACCAGCCGATCGTGCGTCTCGACGACGGCCGGATCGTCGGGGTGGAGGCGCTGGTCCGCTGGGAGCATCCGGATCGTGGCCTGGTGCCGCCGGCCGAGTTCATCCCGGCCGCGGAACGTACCGGGCTGATCGTGCCGCTGGGCCGCTGGGTGCTGCGCGAGACCTGCCGGCAGGCCGCCGTGTGGCTGGCCGAGTTCGGTCCGGACGCGCTGGAGAAGGTGGCGCCGAACGTGTCCGTGCGCCAGTTGCACGACCCGGATTTCGTGGCGGACGTGCTGGCCGCGCTCGCCGACCACGGGCTGCCCGCCGGCCGGCTCGTGCTGGAGCTGACCGAGTCGGCGGTGCTGCGCGGCCAGCACGTGCTGCGGGTGCTGCACGAGCTGTACGACTTCGGCGTGCGGCTGGCTCTCGACGACTTCGGCACCGGCGAGTCGTCGCTGAGCCTGCTGCGAACTTTCCCGGCGGCGATCGTCAAACTGGACAAGTCGTTCGTCGACGGCATCGAGCTGGACGAGCCGGGCACTCCGGCGGCGGACGCCCGGCAGGCGGTGGCCCGCGCCGTGGTCCAGCTCGCCGGCGCGCTCGGCCTGGACACGGTGGCCGAGGGCATCGAGAGCCGGGAGCAGGCCGACCGGCTGCTGCGCCTCGGATACCACGTCGGCCAGGGTTACCATCTGGCCCGGCCGATGCCGGCCGATCAGCTCACCGCGCTTCTCGCGGCCCAGCACGTGACGGCCGCCGCATAAGACCCCGATATCGTACGGCGGTGAACGTTTCCGACGAGGGCACCTCGACCGCCCGGTCGCTCGCCGGCTGGCTGGAGCGGGTGACCTTCGCCGATCTGCCGGAGAGCGAGGCGACCGCGCGGATCGTGGACGCGGTCGCCGCCTGGGCCGGGGAGCAGGGCTGGCGTGTCTACCGGCGGGCGCCGAGCGTCTTCCCGCTGCCCCCGCCGCTGCGCGGAAACTCGGTGCTGGACGTGGCCTGCGCGCGCCCCGGCGGCCCGCCGGTGGCGATCGAGGTGGACCGGCTGGAGCGGCAGCGCACGATCGACAAACTGCTCGCCGAGGCGGCGGCCGGCCGGCTGGCGATCTGGGTGCGCTGGGGCGCCGGCCCGTTCCCGCCCCCGCCACTGCCGGTGCATCTGGTGGTACGTGAGGCGTCCCGCAGATCCGGTCGATGGCATACGGTGGCGTCGCGGCCGGCGCCGCGCCACTCCGGGACCGTCGGCTCCGGAGACACCGTCCACGCCGAGGAGCTGCCGTGGGAACCGTGACCGAGAGCCCGTACCGCCTCGCCTGGCGGGTCACCGAGCCGTTGCACGCGATGGTCTACTTCGTGCCCGAGTCCCCCGAGCGGTACGCGAAGCTGGGCCTCAGCCCGATGGACGGCTACTTCGCCTCCCGCGGGGCCGCGTTCGGCCCGGTGGGACCGGAGATCGTGGCCGCCACCTTCTACAACTTCAACCCGGACCGGGTCGCCCGCGCCCTGCCCGCCGCCTGGGCCAAGGCCCGCCCCGAGCAGCTGGTGCAGGCCCGCCTGGAGGCCGCGGACGCCGCCCTGACCCGGGGCCTGGGCGCGGACGTGCTGGCCGGCCCGGAGGTGGCCGAGGCGGCCGAGTTGGCCCGTACGGCGGCGGAGGCGGCGGCCCGGCTGCCGCACGGCCGGCCGTTGTTCGCCGCGCACACCACGCTGCCGTGGCCGCGGTCGCCGCATCTGGTGCTGTTCCACGCGCAGATGCTGTTGCGTGAGTTCCGTGGCGACGGGCACGTGGCGGCGCTGCTGGCCAACGGGGTCAGCGGCCTCGACGCGATCGTCATGCACGCGGCCAGTGGTGAGATCGACGGCCGGTTCCTGCGGGGGACCCGCGGCTGGAGCCGCGAGCAGTGGGCCGGTGCCGAGGACGACCTGCGGCGCAGCGGGCTGCTCGGCGACGAGGGGCTCACCGAGGAGGGGGCGCGGTTGCGGGCCCACATCGAGGATCGCACCGACCAGGTGGCCGAGGTGGCGTATCGGGCGATCGGCGAGCAGGGGTGCCTGCGGCTGGCCGAGCTGACCCGCCCGTTGAGCCGGACCGTGGTGAAGGCGGGGCTGCTGAATCCGGCCGCGCTGTTCGAGCAGAAGCCCCGGTGAAGTTGGCCACGCATTCCACCTCACCGAATCCTTTGCCGGAGCGTAATCGGTAGGTCACTCTTGGTGCGTGACACAACACCAGCGGAGACACCCGGCGTCATGGTGGGCGCAGTTCCCCGAGGCCTCCGAGCGGTTCGACACCGCATATCTCACCGAGGGCCTGGGGGACCTGATCAATGCGAAGATCGGCTCGCAGCTGCTGAGGCGGGAGGCGGAGATCGCCACCGACGTGATGGTCCGGCATCTCAACAAGCCGCAGAGCGAGGAGCTGGCGGAGCGTGCCGCCAAGAGTGTCGAGCGGCTGGTCGCCACGGTCGATCGGCTGGAGGAGAGATCCGGCGAGGCGTTCTCGCTCATCGAGGCGCACGCGACGTGTGCGCTGCTGCAAAGCCGCTTCGGCGAGGCGGCGCACGCCGCCGAGGAGTTCCTCAAGACGCAGCAGATCCTGCGCGTCTTCGTGGGCGCCCTGCGGATGGAGCGGTTCGACGGCGAGCTCGCGGTCAAGATGCTGGCCGGCGGGTTCACCCCGGCGGCGGCGCTGCACTCCGGGCTGGTCGTCGGGAAGTACAGCTGGTGGCCGAGCTGGCTGATCAAGGTGGTCACCGAGCGGGCGCTGGACGGCAACCTCGACGACGAGACGGTCGAGGCGCTGGACAAGTGCGCCTACGCGGAGCTGTCGCCGGCCCAGGCGCGGATCGCCCGCCGGCTGCTGGCCGGGGAGGACTCCTTGATCGACACGTCCGCCCTGCGGCTGGAAGCGCTCGGCAAGGCGGACGCGGCCGAGAAACTCCGCAAGGGCGACCTGACGATGGTCGCCCTCGCGGCTCGTCTCATCCCGCTCTAGAAGATCATGCGCCGCCCTCGGTCAGGGTGACCGTGGCCGGCTGGAAACCGGACCCCTCGACGTCGACGCCCGCGGCCTCGGCCTGCTCGATCGCCTGCTTGATGTAGTCGTTCGTGTAGGCCAGGCCCTCCGGGGACTTGGTCAGCACGGTGTCGCCGGTCTGGTTCCTCGTGGTCATCGAGATGTCCACGGTCTGCTTCCAGGCCGCCTCGTCGACGGTGCCGACCCCACCGGCGGCGGCCGGCCAGACCAGCTTGTTCACCTCGTTCATCTGCCACAGCTGGTGACTCCGGCCCAGCTTGGAACCCTTGGCGACGACCAGGTCACGGCACTTCTCCGCGTTGTCCCGGCAGAACGCCCAGCCCTTGATCGTGGCGGTCAGGAACTTCACGGTCTGCTGCTGGTACGCCGGATCGTTCAGCTTCTCGGTGTTCGCCCACACCGCGTCCTGCAGCATCGACGAGCCCTCGGTCTTCCAGTCGATGATCGCGAAGTCGTCGGCGGTGTAGAGCTTGCCGGTCGCCGGGTTCATCGCCTCCAGCAGCTGGGCGTACTCGTTGTAGCTCATCGCCTGCGCCGCGTCGATCTCCTTCTTCAGCAGCGCCTGCATGTCGAACTGCTGCTGCACCAGGGTGACGTCCTTGCCGGGGTCGAGCCCGGCCTTGGTCATCCCGGCGAACAGCTCGAACTCGTTGCCGAAGCCCCAGTTGCCGACCTTCTTGCCCTTCAGGTCGGCGGCCTTGGCGATGCCGCTGTCCTTCCAGGCCACCTGGTACGTCCCGGAGCGGGCGAAGATCTGCCCCACGTCGGTGATGCCGGCGCCCTGCTCACGCGACGCCAGCGCCTTCGGCACCCAGGCCACCGCGTAGTCGGCCTTGCCCTGCGCGAGGACGGTCTGCGGGACGATGTCGACACCGCCCTCCAGCAGCGTCACGTCGAGTCCCTGCTCGGCGTAGAAACCCTGGTCGACGGCGGCGATGTAACCGGCGAACTGGGCCTGGTAGAACCACTGCAACTGCAACTTGATCGGGGTGAGGGCGCCGCTCGCACCGGTGGCCGGAGTGGTGGCGGTGTCGGCGGTGCCGCAGGCGGTCAGTGCGAGAACGGAGGCGAGAAAAATCCGGGAGAGCTTCAACGCGTACTCCTGACTAGCTGATCGAACGTCGTTTCGGGAGGTTTGTTCACGACGGTGGAGACCAGGTGCCTCTGCTGCGGCACGCGGCGGTCAAGGGAGGTCGTGAACGAACCTCCAGGGCATGGCCAGGCGCTCCAGCAGGAGGGTGACCAGGTAGAAGGTGAGTCCGAGGAGGCAGGCGCCGGCCACGAAGGCCCAGGCACGGGGATAGGCGGTGAACGCCGCTGCGGAGGTGATCCGCGCGCCGAGCCCGTCCTGCAGCCCGCCGAAGTACTCGGCGACGACCGCGGCGATCACGGCCAGCGACGACGCCTGCCGCAGGCCGGTGAAGAGATGGGGGAGCGCGCCGGGCAGCCGCACCTTGCGGGCGAAGGTCCAGCCGGAGGCCGCGTACGTGCGCATCAGCTCCTGATGGATCGGATCGACCTCGCGCAGCCCGCGCAGCAGGTTGAGGAAGACCGGGAAGAACACCACGATCGCGGTGACCAGGCGGCGCGGAACGCTGCTCGTCGACTCGAACATGTTGTTGAGGATCGGGGCGAGCGCGATGATCGGCAGCGCGTTGAGCACCGCCGCGAACGGGATCGACACCTCGCCCAGCACCAGGAAACGGCTCGCCGCGAGGGCGGCCAGCACCGCCATCACGGTGCCGGCGATCAGGCCGACCAGCGCGTTGGCGCCGCTGGCCAGGGCCGCCTCCCAGATGTTCTGCCGCTGGGCGACGATCTGCGACCCGATCGCCGACGGCGCCGGCAGGATGAACGGCGCGACCCGGCCGGCCGTCACGAAGACCTCCCACAGGAGCAGGGCGAGGACCCCGACGGCGACCGGTGGAAGGACGCGCCGCATGACGCCACCTCTCATGAGCGCAGCGCCTGTCGTACCTCGGTGATCTTCTCGAAGTAGACCGGGGCCTGCCGTCCCGCCTCGTCCCGGGACGGGAGCTTCACCTCGATCGACGCGGTGATCCGGCCCGGCCGGGCCGGATCACCACCACCCGGTCGGACAGGAACACCGCCTCGGAGATCGAATGGGTGACGAAGACCGTGCTGGTCCGGGTCTTGGCGCAGATGCCGAGCAGCTCACCCTGCAGCCGTTCGCGGGTCATCTCGTCGAGGGCGCCGAACGGCTCGTCCATCAGCAGCAGCGGCGGCTGCACCGCCAGCGCCCGGGCGATCGCCACCCGCTGCTGCATGCCGCCGGAGAGCTGGCCCGGGTAGTGGCCGGCGAAGTCGGCCAGGCCGACCAGCTCCAGCATCTGCCCGGCCTTGGCCTTGCGCTCGTCCCTCGGCATCCCGCGCAACTCGAGCGGCAACTCGACGTTGCGGCGGACCGTCCGCCACTCGAACAGCCCGGCCTGCTGGAAGGCGATGCCGTACTCCTGGTCGCGGCGGGCCTGGGCGGCCGGGCGATCGGCGACGGCGACCGTGCCGGTGGTCGGCTCGATCAGGTCGGCGATCAGCCGCAGCAGGGTGCTCTTGCCGCAGCCGGACGGCCCGATCAGGGACACGAACTCGCCGTCGGCGACGGTGAGATCCACGTCCGACAGGGCGAGCACCTCGTCGGGCCGGCCCTGGTGGAAGACCTTCGTCACCTTGTCGACGACCACCGCGAGGTCGCTCACAGTGTCACCACCTCCACGTGGCGCCGGTGCCGCATGAGCGGCACTTCCAGCAGCGAGACGGCGCCCGCCACGAGCAGGCCCAGCAGGGCCGCCCCGAGCATGGCCGTGTAGACCTTGGCGGGATCCGAGGTGGCCTCCCGCGAGTACTCGATGATCAGGCGGCCGATGCCGCCGCGCGTGCCGGTGGAGATCTCGCCGACCACCGCGCCGACCACCGCGGCCGCCCCGGCCAGCCGCAGCGCCGGGAAGAGATAGGGCAGGGCGGCCGGGAAACGAAGTTTCACCAGCGTGCGCCACCACCCCGCGGCGTAGCTGCGCATCAGCTCCACGCCGCCGGCGGACGGCGACTGGAGCCCGCGCAGCATCCCCACCGCGACCGGGAAGAACGCCAGATAGGCGGCGATCACCGCGACGGTGGCCCAGGGCGGCATGAGGGTGCCGCCCCAGCCGGCGATCAGCGGCGCGAGCGCCACGAGCGGCACGGTCTGGGAGAGGATCACGTACGGCAGCAGCCCGCGCTCCACGATCCGGAACCGCTGCATCGCGGCCGCCAGGACCAGCCCGATCAGCGCCCCGGCCGCGAACCCGACCGCGGTGACGCCGAGCGTGAACAGGCACGCGTCGAGCACCACCAGCCACACCGGTCGGCCGCCGGCCAGCTCCGGATCGGCCAGCCGCCGCAGGATCGTCCACAGGTGCGGCATGGAGAGGTCGTCGGCGCGCGGGAGGACCCGTACGCCGAACAGCACCGTCCCCTCGGGGTCGCCGGCCGCCTTGTAGCCCTCCCACAGCAGCGCCGCCGCCAGCAGACCGGCCAGGACCGAGAGGGCTCTCCTCATCCGAACGCCGGGATGACGTGCTCGCCGTACGCGGCGAGGGTCTCGGCCTTGGCGTCGTGCTGCAGGTAGACCGCGAACTGGTCCACCCCGAGCCGCTTGAGTTCCCGGAGCCGTTCGACGTGGTTCTCCACCGGGCCGAGGACGCAGAACCGGTCCACGATCTCGTCGGGGACGAAGGTGGTGTGGCTGTTGCCGGCCCGTCCGTGTTCGCGGTAGTCGTACCCCTGCCGGGCTTTGATGTAGTCGGTGAGCGCTTGCGGCACCGCCTTGCCGTCACCGCCGTAGCGGCCGACGATGTCGGCGATGTGGTTGCCGACCATGCCGCCGAACCACCGCGTCTGTTCGCGCTGGTGGGCGAGGTCGTCGCCGACATAGGCGGGGGCCGCCACGCAGAACTTGATGGCGTCCGGGTCCCGGCCCGCCCGGGCCGCCGCCGCCCGCACCGCGGTGATCATCCATTCGGCGATGTCCGGGTCGGCGAGTTGCAGGATGTACCCGTCACCGACCTCGCCGGTGATGGCGAGCGCCTTCGGGCCGTAGGCCGCCACCCACACGTCCAGCCGGCTGTCCGCGGCCCAGGTCAGTTGGAGTTCCTGACCGCGGACCGTGACCTTCTCCCCGTTGGCCAGGCCCTTGATGGCGAGCACGCTCTCGCGCAGTTGCCCGAGGCTCTGTGGGGTCAGGCCGAGCACCCGCAGGGCGGAGTCGCCCCGGCCGATGCCGCAGATCGTGCGGTTGCCGTACATCTCGTTGAGGGTCGCGAAGGTCGAAGCCGTGATCGTCCAGTCCCGGGTGCCCGGGTTGGTGACCATCGGCCCGACCACGATCCGCTCGGTGGCGCCGAGGATCGCCGAGTAGATCACGTTCGGCTCCTGCCACAGCACGTGCGAGTCGAAGGTCCAGAAGTGGCTGAAGCCGGCCGCCTCGGCCTTCTTCGCCCACTCGACGATCTCCAGTGCGGGCGGGTCGTTCTGCAGTACCACCCCGATGTCCAATGAGCCCGCCTCCTAGATCAGGTAGTCGCTGAGGCCGCGTTTGAGGTACCGGCCGCGGCCGGCCCGCCCGGTGTACTCGCCACCGGACGCGATGACCTCGCCGCGGGCGATGACGGTGTCGACCCTCCCGTCGATCTCCCAGCCCTCCCAGGCGGAGTGGTCCATGTTCATGTGGTGCGTCTCGACGCTGATCCGGGTCCGACCGTTCGGGTCGTAGAGGACGATGTCGGCGTCCGAGCCCGGCTGGATCACGCCCTTGCGCGGGTAGAGGCCGAACATCCGGGCCGGGGTGGTCGCGATCGTCTCCACCCAGCGGGCCAGCGACAGCTTGCCGTCGACGACGCCCTGGTAGAGCAGGTCCACCCGGTGCTCGACGCCGCCGATCCCGTTCGGGATCCGGGAGAAGTCGCCGCGGCCCAGCTCCTTCTGGTCCTTGAAACAGAACGGGCAGTGGTCGGTGGACACCACCGACAGGTCGTTGGTGCGCAGGCCCTGCCACAGGTCGGCCCGGTGCGTCTCGTGCCTGCTGCGCAGCGGCGTCGAGCAGACCCACTTGGCGCCCTCGAAGCCGGGCGCGCCGAGCTGGTCCTCCAGGGTGAGGTACAGATACTGCGGGCAGGTCTCGGCGAAGACGTTGCGGCCCCGGTCACGGGCGTGGGCGACCTGCTCCAGCGCTTTGGACGCGGACAGGTGAACGATGTAGAGCGGGCAGTCGGCGGCCACGCTCGCCAGCCAGATCGCCCGGCTGGTGGCCTCCGCCTCCAGCTCCTGCGGCCGGGTCAGGCCGTGGTGGATGGGGTCCGTCTCGCCGCGCTCCAGAGCCTGCTTGACCAGCACGTCGATGGCCGGGCCGTTCTCCGCGTGCATCATGATCATGGCGCCGTTGTCCCGCGCCTTCTGCATGGCGCGCAGGATCTGGCCGTCGTCGGAGTAGAACACCCCGGGGTACGCCATGAAGAGCTTGAAACTGCTGATGCCCTCGCTCGCCACCAGCTGGTCCATGGCCTTGAGTGATTCGTCGCCGACCCCGCCGAGGATCATGTGGAAGGCGTAGTCGATGTGACAGTTGCCCTCGGCCTTGCCGTGCCAGGCGGCCAGCCCGTCCTGAACGACCTCGCCGTACCGTTGCACCGCGAAGTCGATGATCGTGGTCGTCCCGCCGATCGCGGCCGCCCTGGTCCCGGTGTCGAAGGTGTCGCTGGCGTGGGTGCCGCCGAACGGAAGCTCCATGTGGGTGTGCGCGTCGACGGCGCCGGGGATCACGTACTTACCGGTGGCGTCGATGATCTCCGGCCCGTCGGGGGCCTGCCCCGGTGCGAAGAGCGCGGTGACGGTCTCGCCGTCGATGAGCACGTCCGCTCTCGTCGCTCCGGTGGGCCCGACGACGGTCCCGCCCTTGATGAGGGTCGTCACGGGGCCACCAGCCCGTCATAGGAGTCCGGCCGGCGGTCGCGGTAGAACTGCCACCGGTCGCGGACCGTGCCGAGCAGGCTCAGGTCCAGGTCGCGGACGATCAGCTCGGGGTTGTGGGTGTCCGCCACCTCGCCGACGAACTTGCCCTCCGGGTCGACGAAGTAGGTCTGCCCGTAGAAGTCGTTGTCGCCGAGCTCCTCGACGCCGACCCGGTTGATGGCGCCGATGAAGTACTCGTTCGCGACCGCGCTGGCCGGCTGCTCCAGCTGCCACAGGTAGGACGACAGGCCCCGGCTGGTGGCCGACGGGTTGAACACGATCTGCGCCCCGTTCAGGCCCAGGGCACGCCAGCCCTCGGGGAAATGCCGGTCGTAGCAGATGTACACGCCGACCCGGCCCACCGCGGTGTCGAAAACCGGATAACCCAGGTTCCCGGGACGGAAGTAGAACTTCTCCCAGAAGCCCTTCACCTGCGGGATGTGATTCTTCCGGTATTTACCGAGGTATTTGCCGTCGGCGTCGACCACGGCCGCGGTGTTGTAGAGGACGCCGGGCTGCTCCTGCTCGTACATCGGCAGAATCATGACCATGCCGAGTTCCGCGGCCAGCGCCTGGAATCGTTCGGTGGTCGGCCCGGGAACGGATTCGGCGTACTCGTAGAAGGCGGAGTCCTGGACCTGGCAGAAATACGGGCCGTAGAAGAGCTCCTGGAAGCAGATCACCTTCGCGCCCTGGGCGGCGGCCTCACGAGCGTAATCCTCGTGTGCCTTGATCATCGATTCCTTGTCGCCCGTCCAGGTGGTCTGGACGAGGGCGGCACGGACGACTCCGGTCGTCATTGCGGCCCCTCTCAAGATTGATCTCTCGCACGCTTGATCTTTTGTTCAGGCATGGTGCGCTACGCCTGTGATCGTCTGTTTACTCCTTGTTATGGGCCCCGCGCCAGGGGTTGCTTGTCGGCGCCGGATGCCGTAGGACACTAACGACACACATTGAGCCGGACAATTGCTAGTACGTTACAGAATGTTTCGGAGACGATAATTTGCTGACGCTGATCACCGGTGCGGTTCAGGACAGAAGCGCCCGGGGCATCGCGGCGGCGGTGAGCCGCCTGATCACCTCCGGCCGGCTGCCCGCCGGGACCCGCCTGCCCACCGTCCGCACGGTGGCGGGTGGGCTCGGCGTCAGCCCCACGACGGTCAGCGAGGCCTGGCGCAACCTCATCCTCGCCGGGGCGATCCAGACCCGCGGCCGCTCCGGGACCTTCGTGTCCGGGCCGCTGCCACCCCGCGAGCGACTGCGGTACGCCCAGCTCAGCGGGGCCCGGGTCGGCCTGCCGCGGGACCTGTCCACCGGCGTGCCCGACCCGCTGCTGCTGCCCGGCCTGAGCGGGGCGCTGCGCCGGATCGGCGACGGGCGCTGGGCCGGCAGCTACCTCGACCCGCCGGTGCTGCCCGGCCTCGCCGACGTCCTGCGGCAGCGGTGGCCGTACCCGCCGGAGCGGCTGACCGTGGTGGACGGGGCCATGGACGCGCTCGACCGGGTGGCCGCGGCGGCGCTGCGCTACGGCGACCACGTCCTGGTCGAGAACCCGGCCTTCCCCCCGCTGCTCGACCTGCTCCAGGCGGTCGGCGCCACCGTCGTCGGCGTGCCCGTGGACGCCTCCGGCATCGTCCCGGACGCGCTGCGCCAGGCCATCCGCGACTACCGGGCGGTCGCCCTCTTCCTCCAGCCGCGGGCACACAACCCGACCGGCGCCAGCATGGACGAGGCCCGGGCCGCGCTGCTCGCCAACGTCCTGCTCGAGGCGCCGCACCTGCTCGTCGTCGAGGACGACCACGCCGGCGACATCGCCACCGCCCCGCCGGTCAGCGTCGGGCGCTACCTGCCCGACCGGACCGTGCACGTGGCCGGCTTCTCCAAGAGCCACGGGCCCGACCTGCGGCTCGCGGCGGTCGGCGGGCCCGCCCACGTGCTCGACACCGTCGCCGACCGGCGGCTGCTCGGGCCGGGCTGGTCCAGCCGGCTGCTCCAGGGCGTGCTGCTCGACCTGCTCACCGACCCGGTCGCGACGGCTCAGGTGGCGGCCGCGCGGGAGGCGTACGCCGAACGCCGTACGGCGCTGTCGGCCGCGCTGGCCGAACGCGGGGTGACCGCCGGCGCCGCCGACGGGATCAACCTCTGGCTGCCCGTAGCCGACCAGCAGAACGCCATGGTCGCGCTGGCCGCACGCGGTGTCGCGGCCGCCCCCGGCGCCCCGTTCTGCGTCACCCCGCTCTCCGGCGACCACCTGCGGATCACCGTGGGGCTGGTCGCCGAGGGCTACGACGAGCTGGCCGACGTGCTCGCGGCGGCGGCCTCCCCGGCCACCCGCGGCGGCGGCCGGCGCGACCTCGCGCACCCACCCGGGTGGCGTTAGGAGACACGACAACGGAGGTCATCGATGAGTCTGCTCGATCGGCACCGAGCGGTGATGCCCGCTTGGATGCCCGTCTACTACGGCGACGGCGCGCTGGAGATCGTCTCCGGGAGCGGGCGCCGGGTCACCGACGCTTCCGGCCGCACCTACCTGGACTTCTTCGGCGGGGTGCTGACCACGATGATCGGCTACGACGTGGCCGAGATCAGCGACGCGGTCCGCGCCCAGATCGGCACCGGCGTGGCACACACCTCCACGCTCTACCTGATCCGGCGGCAGGTCGAGCTGGCCGAGAAGATCGCCCGGCTCTCCGGGATCCCGGACGCGCGGGTCTTCTTCACCAACTCGGGCACCGAGGCCAACGAGTCGGCGCTGCTCATGGCCACGAACGTACGGCGCTCCAACCAGATCCTGGCGATCAAGAACAGCTATCACGGCCGTACCTTCGCCACCATGGCCGTGACCGGTCACCGGAGCTGGTCGTCCAGTTCGCTCAGCCCACTGTCGGTGAACTGGCTGGCCTCCGCCGACCGGCTGCGCGGCCGGATGGCCGGGCTCAGCGACGGCGACCTGCTCGCCGCCGCCGTCGACGACCTGCGGGAGGTCCTCGCCACGGTCACCGCCGGGGACGTGGCCGCCCTGATCGCCGAACCGGTCCAGGGCGTCGGCGGGTTCGTGCACGGGCCGGACGGGCTGCTCGGGGCGTACCGCAAGGTGCTGGACGAGCACGGGATCCTGCTCATCGCCGACGAGGTGCAGACCGGCTGGGGGCGCACCGGCGACCACTTCTGGGGCTACCAGGCGCACGGCGTCACCCCGGATCTGATCACCTTCGCCAAGGGCATCGGCAACGGGTTCGCGCTCGGCGGCGTGGTCGGCAGTGCCGAGGTGATGAACGCGGTCCCGGCGGTCAGCTTCTCCACCTTCGGCGGCAATCCGGTCAGCGCGGCGGCCGGCAACGCGGTCCTCGACTACGTGCTCGACCACGACCTGCAGGGCAACGCGCGGCGGGTCGGCGCGATCCTGCTCGGCGGGCTGCGGGCGCTGTCCCACGGCATCCTGGCCGAGGTACGCGGGTGCGGGCTGATGATCGGACTGGAGTTCACCCGGCCCGGCACCACCGACCCGGATCCGGCGGCCACGCTGCGGGTCTTCGACCTGTGCCGGGAGGGTGGCCTGCTGGTCGGCAAGGGCGGCCTGTACGGCAACGTGCTGCGGATCGGCCCGCCCCTGACCCTGACCGAACAGGAGGCACGGGAGGGGCTCGGCATCCTGTCGGCCGCCATCGCCACGGCGGACGCCGAGTCCGGGGTCTTCCGGGCGTGACCACTCACGCACGTCGCCCGGCGAGCCTCGCCGGGCCCTCGGCGGGAGCGACGGTCAGCACCCCCCACCCCCATGCGAAATATGTGTTCTTCGAGGTATTTATTACCTTGTGCGCCTAAAGAAATGTTCACCAAGCGTCCGTTGACGAACACAATGTGTAGTTGTGCAGTCACTCAGCAGTCACTTTTGGGAAACGGCAGGTTAACGAGGGCCGAATCTTGTACATGTCCCGTTCGGCCTATGGCAGCGGGCTCGTAACTCGGTCACGATCACGGCGTGACAGAAACATCCGTGATCTTGGCGCTGGTGGTCATCACGGCCCTGGCCTTCGATTTCACCAACGGGTTCCATGACACCGCCAACGCGATGGCGACCTCCATCGCGACCAAGGCGTTACGGCCCAAAACCGCCGTCGCCCTGTCAGGTGTTCTGAACCTGGTCGGCGCCTTCCTCTCGGTGGAGGTCGCGCTCACCGTCACCAACGCCGTGGTCAAGATCCAGGACAAGACCGGTGCGCCGAAGGCGGAACTCCTCGCCGACGGCGGCAGCGGATTGTTGCTGATCATCCTGGCCGGCCTTGTCGGTGGCATCGTCTGGAATCTGCTCACCTGGCTGTTCGGCCTGCCCTCCAGCTCCTCGCACGCCCTCTTCGGCGGCCTGGTCGGCGCCGCCCTCGCCGGACTCGGTGTGGCCGGCGTCAACTGGAACGGCGACGGCTCCAAGCTCGACGGCGTCGTGGGCAAGGTCCTCCTCCCCGCCGTCATCTCCCCGGTCATCGCGGGCGTCGTCGCCGCGGTCGGCACCTGGATCATCTTCAAGGTGACCACCGGGGTGGCCGCGCGGTTCACCGAGAAGGGCTTCCGCTGGGGCCAGATCGGCAGCGCCTCGCTGGTCTCCCTCGCGCACGGCACCAACGACGCGCAGAAGACCATGGGCGTGATCACCCTCGCCCTGATCGCCAGCGGTCACTGGAGCGACCTGGAGAACATCCCCCTGTGGGTCAAGGTCTCCGCGGCGCTGGCCATCGCGCTCGGCACCTACCTGGGCGGCTGGCGGATCATCCGCACCCTCGGCAAGGGCATCACCGACATCACCCCGCCGCAGGGCACCGCCGCCCAATCCGGCGCCGCCGCCGTCATCCTGGCCTCCAGCCACCTCGGCTTCGCGCTCTCCACCACCCACGTGGCCACCGGCTCGGTGATCGGTTCCGGTCTCGGCCGGCCCGGCGCCACGGTCCGCTGGGGAGTCGCCGGCCGGATGGTCCTGGCCTGGCTGATCACGCTGCCCTCGGCCGGCCTCGTCGGCGCCGCGATGTGGTACGTCGGCGACGCGGTCGGCGGCATGGCCGGCGCTCTCGCGGTCTTCACCCTGCTGGTCCTGGCCTCCGGCGCGATGTACATGCGCTCCCGTGCCGGCCGGGTCGACCACGAGAACGTCAACGACGACTGGGACGGCGCGCCCGACCAGTCCGCCACCCCGATCCCCGCCGCCGCGGCGAACTGAAAGGCCGGGACATGCACAACCTCGGTTTCGCGCTCACCGGCGCGTGGCAGGTCCTGCTCGCCGGCCTGGCCCTCGGCGCCGGCCTGCCGATCATCTTCGCCCTCGGTATCCGCTCCCTCGCCTGGGGCGCCGGTGAGGCGTCCGTCAACAGCAGCGGCGTGACCGCCGGCACCCGGCGGCCGCTCGGCACCGTGCTCGGCTACGCCCTCTTCACGGTCGTCGTGCTCGGTGTGCTGCTCGGTCTCACGTTCATCGTGGGCAGCGGATTCGGCTACAAGCTCGACTTCTCGCACATCTACCCGACGCTGGTCGCGAAGTAGCGGGTTCGTCGTGGAGGCCCCGGCGTTTCGGCGCCGGGGCCTTCGTCGTTCCCTCGGATGTACGGGAAACGACCGCCCCCACAGCAACGACAACGAACCCTGGCGCACCCGCGAGCGAAGTGCACCCTCCCGGCCGTGCCGCGCCCGCCGGGCTTGAGCGGCCCGTTGCGGGCGCGGCCCTCGGCGTCCATGGGCCGGAACCCTGCCGGGGGAATCCAGCCGGCGGTCCCCTGGTACGGGACGCCGCCCGCAGGCCGGCGGGTTCCCTGGTACGGGTCGCCGCCCGCAGGCCGGCGGGGTTCCCTGGTACGGGTTGCCGCCCGCCGGCCGGTTTCGCGGCAGGGCCCGATCAGGCCAGGCTGCGCGCGAGGACGCCGA
The DNA here is from genome assembly GCF_040656595.1 of Actinoplanes sp. NPDC049802. NCBI lineage: Bacteria > Bacillati > Actinomycetota > Actinomycetes > Micromonosporales > Micromonosporaceae > Actinoplanes > Actinoplanes sp. NPDC049802. The sequence goes on along the minus strand of NZ_JBFAMR010000035.1, from coordinate 35,137 downwards.
TGTCCGGGTTGTCGGTGAACAGACCGTCGATCCCGGTCCGCAGGAACGTCACCTGCTCGTCGATCGCCCTGCCGTAGGCGGTGGTGTCGGCGCCGACCCGCAGCTCGGCCGGGAGGAACGAGTTCTCCGCCCGGAACGTGTAGGGAACGACCCTGAGCCCGGCCGCGTGCGCATCCCCGACCAGGCTGGTCGGCGTGCCCAGCGTGCCGTCCGCCTTCCGCGGGATGATCTGCCCCTTCTCCGGGCCGAGACCGTCCACGAACTCGGACAGCTCCTTGAGTCCGACCGGCGTCAGATAGTCGGCGTAGCTGCGCGGATCGTTGAACGGGGTCCCCGACGCGCTGCTCAGGAACACCAGCGGCACATCGACCCGGTGCTCGTCGGCCAGCGTGCGCAGATTCGCCGCCTCGAACGACTGGATGAACACCTTCGCACCCCGCTTGTCCAGGCCGTTGCGCCGCAGCGTCCGTACCAGCGGCTTCTCCAGCTCCAGGCCGATCTGCCGGAAGAACGTCGGATGCTTGGTCTCCGGGAACACGCCCAGGTCCCGCCCCAGCTCCCGGGACAGTCGCTTACGCAGGTCCAGCACCTCCTGGAAGGTCGGCACCTCGAACCGGCCATCGTACAGCGTGTTCTGCTGCCGGATCGCCGGGATCCGCTCGACCGCGCGCAGCGTCTTCAGCTCGGCGAGAGTGAAATCCTGGGTCCACCAGCCGGTGACGCTCACCCCGTCCAGGACGACCGTCCGCTTCCGGCCGGCGAACTCGGGCCGCGACCCGACGTCGGTGGTGCCACCGATCTCCGGCTCGTGCCGGCACACCAGGACACCGTCCTTGGTGATCACCAGGTCGGGCTCCATGTAGTCGGCGCCCATCCGAGCGGCCAGCTCGTACGACGCCAGCGTGTGCTCCGGCCGGTAACCGGAGGCGCCACGGTGCCCGACCACCAGCGCCCGGCTCCGGGTAGCGCCGTCGCCGCCGGCCCAGGCGGGCGCGGAAGCGGCACCGGCCAGTGCCGGAGCGGCGGCGGCGACAGCGCCGAAGCGCAGCACCTGACGGCGATCTGCCACGTTCTCCTCCACGAATTCGGTCCGGCTGCGATGCCGGAGCTCAAACCCGGCGATGTCCGCCGGATGACCTACCCGGCAGATGACGCCGGATGCCCGTGGAGAGTCGACGTGACCGATCCGTCACCCAGGCGACGATCTCATGGCGCGTCCACGAACGCCGGGGCAATGATCGTCCCCGGCCCGGGCACCGGGCTCGCGCCCGCCCGCAGCCTCGATCATGTCCGGCTCGCGACCCGCAGCCAGGGGCCCTCGCGGTCCGTCCGGATCCGGCGCTCGACCTCGGCGCCGAAAGCCAGCCGCTCCTGCTCGGTGGCGCCGAGCAGGAGCGGCCAGCGCGGCGCTGTCGGCCGTGCTGAACGGACGGGCGAGCCCATCCCAGGTGAGCGGCATGCGGCACACCCTGGAACCGGGCTACGACTTTTTCAGCCACTCATAAGGCGGGAACCCCGGCCCTTCAGGACTCCGTTGGGTAACTCGCAAATCGGACAGCAGGGCTGCGCTGACCAAGCCGCTGACGGGGGCGCGACATCGACGATCACGCATTCCGTCCAGCCGGTTTGGTCGTTTACCAACGGAGTCCTTCAGGGCCGGGTAGTTGACAACAGCAGGTGGGACCAGTCGAGCAGCCCGTCGCCGAGGTCACGGACCCGGGCCAGCAGGCCCAGCCGGGCGGACCGCAGCGCCGGCTCGTCGGCCATCACGAACACCTCGTCGAAGAACCGGCCGACCGGCTCGACGAGCGGACGAGTGGCCGCCACGAACGCGGTGACGTCCGGCGAGCCCGGTACGGCCACCGCCGTCACCGCCTCGTGCAGTGCCAGCTCGGCGGGCTCCTTGAGGACTGACGCGTCGTATCCGGCCGGAGTCCCGGCGGGCACGATACGGCGCGCCCGCTGCACCGCCTCGGCGACCGCCCGGAAGCCGGGATCACCGACCGCGTCCCGCAGCTGGGCCAGCAGCGCGCCGGCGACGGCGGGGCGGCCGGCGTGCGGCAGGACGGCCCGCACCCGGTCGACCGGCTGCCCCTCCTCGGTGAACACCTGCTCCAGCCGCCGGGCCAGGAAGTCGCCGCACGCCTGTAGCACGGGGGCCGGGACGGGCACCGGCTGCGCGGCCGCCGCCAGCGCCAGCCCTTCGGCCAGATCGAAGCCGGCCAGCTGCGGCGTCGCGCGGTGCACCGCGATCAGCCCGAGAAACGCCCGGCGGACCGCGAACGGGTCGCTCGACCCGGTCGGCAGCCCGACCGTGGCGGCCAGGCCGGTGACCAGGTCGAGCCGGTCGGCGAGCGACAGCAGCGCGCCCGGCAGCGTGCGCGGCAGTTCGTCACCGGTGTTGCGGGGCAGTTCGGCCTCGTGCACGGCCTGCGCCACGGCCCGGTCCTCGCCGGCGTGCAGCGCGTAGTCACGGGCCATCACCCCGGCCAGGCTGGTCATCTCGGTGACGAGTTGCGAGCCGAGGTCGAACTTGACCAGTTCGGCGGCCCGTTCCAATACGGGTGAACCGTATCCGAGGCGGTCGGCGACGGCGAGGGCGAGGGCGGCGATGCGGTCGGCCCGGTCGGCCATCGAGCCGAGCTTGTCGGTGAAGGTGAGGCGGTTCAGGTGGGCTCTCATCTCGGCGATCGGTGTCGCCTGGTCGGCGCGGTAGAAGAACGCCGCGTCCTCGTAACGGGCACGCAGCACCGCCTCGTTGCCGGCCCGGACGAGTTCGACGTCGACCGGCCCATTCGCCACGGTGACGAACATCGGCAGGAGTCTCCCGTCGGCGTCGCGCACCGGGAGGTAACGCTGGTGTTTGCGCATCACCGTGGTCAGCACCGCGTCCGGAAGCGACAGATAGTCCTCGTCGAAGGCGCCGAGCAGGGGCAGCGGCTGCTCCACCAGGTCGGTGATCTGGTCGATCAGCGCGGCCTCGCCCTTGACGTCGATGCGCCCGTCCGGGTAGACGAGGTCCTGGGCGCCGATGACGATCAGCTCCCGGCGGTCCTCATGGTCGGCGACGATGCCGTTGACCCCGAGCGTCTCCAGAAACTCCTCGGCCGAGACGACGTCGATCTCCGCCGGCATGGCGGTGCGCAGCAGCCGGGTGCGGCGGCCGGCGGCCAGCGTGGAGACGGCCACCGGCACGACGTCGTCGCCCCAGAGCGCCACCAGCCAGCGCAGCGGCCGGCTGAAGGCGAGGCGGGGGTCGTTCCACCGCATGTTCTTGGCGGCCCGCAGGCCGGTCACGACCTGGGCGAGCACGGCGGCGAGCACCTCGGGCGCCGCGCGGCCGGCCTCGTGCTTGCGGACGACCACATGGGGTGTGCCGTTGACCTCCTCGATCTCGACGTCGTCGAGCGCGACGCCCTGACCGCGTACGAAGCCCTCCAGCGCCCTGGTGGCGACGCCGTCCGTGCCGTAGGCGGCCTGTGCCTTGGGTCCCTTGACGATGCGGACGTGGTCGTCCTCGCGGGCCGCGACCGCCGTGGCGACGGCGATGAGCCGGCGCGGCGTGCCGAAGACCCGCACCTCGCCGTGGCTCAGCCGGGTGGTCGCCAGGCCCTCGGTGAGCAGCCGTTCGACCTGCTCGCGGGCGGTGCGCAGTTCGGCGGGCGGCAGTTCCTCGGTGCCGATCTCGAAGATCAGCGTCCGTTCGGCGGCACCGGTCTGCACGGCCGTCGGCGGCTGGGCCGCGGGCAGCGGGGTGACCGTGCCGAGCGGCAGGTTCAGCTCCGTGCGACGGTCCACCCACAGTTTGGCGACCGCGCCGGCGAGCCGGCGCATCCGGCCGAATTCGGCGGCCCGCTCGGCCGTGGAGACGGCGCCCCGCGCGTCGAGGACGTTGAATGCCTGCGAGCACTTCAGGACGTAGGAGTGGGCCGGCACGGGCAGCCCGGCGTCGATCATGCGCTGCGCCTCGGCGGCGTAGATCTCCAGGAGCCGGCGGTTCGCCTCGACGTCGGCGTCGTCCAGGTAATAGCGCGACATCTCGTATTCGGACTGGCCGAAGACCTCGCCGTAGCTGACCCCGGGGGAGTACTCGATCTCCTTGAAGTGGGTCTTGTCCTGGAGCGCCATGATGATCCGCTCGATGCCGTAGGTGATCTCCACGCTCACCGGATCGAGGTTCAGGCCACCGGCCTGCTGGAAGTAGGTGAACTGGGTGATCTCCAGGCCGTCCAGCCAGACCTCCCAGCCGAGTCCCCAGGCGCCGAGCGCGGGGGAGGCCCAGTTGTCCTCGACGAAGCGGATGTCGTGGGCGGTCACGTCGACGCCGAGGGCGGCCAGGCTGCCGAGGTAGAGCTCCTGCGGGTTGCCCGGGTCGGGTTTGAGGACCACCTGGAGCTGGGTGTGGGTCTGCAGCCGGTTCGGGTTCTCACCGTAACGGGAGTCGTCCGGCCGCACCGACGGCTCGGTGTAGACGACCCGCCACGGCTCCGGCCCGAGCACCCGCAGGAAGGTGGCCGGGTTGAGCGTGCCGGCGCCGACCTCGGTGTTCATCGGCTGGACGACCAGGCAGCCCTGATCGGTCCAGTACGTGGTGAGCCGGGCCAGCGCGTCCTGCATGGTGAGCATGGGACCGAAGTCTAGGTGCGCCGGTAGCACGGTAGGTACGCGAATGTGCCCGCCGCCGGTCCGCACGCTGCGAAGGACCTCCTTTCGGAGGACGAGGCCGCCCCGGCCGGGGCGGCCTCAGACGTAGTTCTTGTCCACGCTCCTCTGGGAGGCGGTGAAGGAGATGTCGCAGGAGGCGAGCTGGCCCTCCGGCGGGGTGGCGCTGGTCCATTCCAGGTGGAAGTGGCCCTTCGTGGCGGTCGGCTCGAGCTCGAAGTCGGTCGGCCCGTCGCCCTTCGGGAAGTCACGCCAGCCCGGGTCGCCGGCCCGGAAGGCGTTCTTCGGGTCGGCGGTGAAACCGATCCGGCCGCCCGACCCGGGCTGCAGGCACGCCCGCTCCAGCTTCACCTTCACCGGCGCCGCGCTGATCAACTGCTCCGGGCCGGCGGCCTTGCAGGCGGGCAGGCAGGACAGCCGGGTGGCGGTCCAGGAGAAGAGCATCCGGTCGACCTGGCGGCTGGTGTAGACGGCCAGGAAGTCGGTGGCGTCCGCGGTGATCGCCAGCTTCCGGTGCCGGTAGTGGGCGACGTAGTCTCCGGACGCGTTCGCCCGGGTCGGGAACCGGAACCTGCCGGAGCTGCCGGCCACGGCAGAACCCAGGTACACCTTCGGCGCGGTCCGGCCCTTGCGGAAGTAGATGTCCACCCGGCCACCGTTGCCGGTGGCCCGGTCCAGGTAGCCGGCCCGGCCGCGGAGGACGATCGGGGTGCCCGCCGCCACCTCGTCGTGCGAGGCGGCGAACTCCATGCCGCTCACCGGCCCCCGCGCCGGGGCAGGGACGGCGACCGCCCGGTCCGGCGTCACGACGGGTGCCGCGACGGCCAGCGTGGCGGCCAGCGCGCCGCCGGCCGCGAGCAAACGGGTACTGCCCACGTTGTCCTCCCCGTGGGGTAGTTCGGGATGTTTCAGCCCGAAAACTACCAGTACGGGTCGTATGACGCGCCGCTTATGCCGACACGGGCGCGTCAGGACCCGGCCAGGCGCACGCCTCCACCGCCGCGCTTGGCCTGGTACATGTAGGCGTCCGCCTCACGCATCATGGCCTCGAACTCGGTCGCGTGGTCCGGGAAGAGCGCCACGCCGATGCTCGCCCCGATGCGTACCGGTTCGCCCTCGATGTCGAACGGTTCCCGGAGCCGTTCGACGATCCGCTCGCCCACCGCGATCGCGGCCTGCTCGTCCGGGTCGCCGGTGAGCAGCACCGAGAACTCGTCGCCGCCGAGCCGGGCCACCAGATCCGGCCGCCGCACCACACCCTGCAGGCGCTTGGCCACCAGCTGCAGCAGCACATCGCCGGCGTGGTGCCCGACGGTGTCGTTGACCTGCTTGAACCCGTTCAGGTCGAGCAGCAGCAGACCGACCCGCGTGCCGGTGGCCGCGGCGATGTCGACCGCCGTCTCGGCCCGGTCCAGCAGCTGCTTGCGGTTCGGCAGCCCGGTGAGCGAGTCGTGGAAGGCCTGCCGGGTCAGCTCGTTCATGTGCACCTCGGCGGCCTGCCGCATCCGGGCACTGTCCATGATCAGCGTGCCTTCGACGGCGAGCTGCTGGGCCAGGATCCGGTCCTGGGCCGTCCAGTCACGGGTGCTGCTGGAGTCGCCGCACATCACCATGCCGACCGGGCCCTGCCCGGACATCAGCGGCATCGCGATGAACGACCGGACCCCGATCGTCTGCACGAAACCGCCACCGCGGACCTTCGCCGTCTTGGCGTCGCCGACCAGCATCGGCTCGCCCGACTCGGCCGTCGTACGCCAGACCGGCGAGTCCGCCGCGGCCTTGCCGACCATGTTCTCGATGAGCGCCCGGTGGATCTCGTCGGAGAAGCCGACCCCGTGCACGTACCGGATCCGCCCCTCTCCGTCGATCAGGTGCATCGCGGCGTGTTCGGCGCGGAACGCGGTCGCACACGAGCGGGCCAGCAGCTCGGCCGCGGTCTCCACGTTGCCGGCCGTCATGCCCTGCTCGAACAGCTCCCGGATGGTGGCGCTGCTGTGGGCCACGAACTGCCGCTGCTTCTCCGCGGCCAGACCCTGCAGGGTGGTCGCGAAGTGCAGCGACATCGTCGCGATGGTGTCCGGCTGGAGCTGGTCCAGGGCGGAGCCGGTCAACAGCAGCACACCGACGGTCTGCCCGCCGATGCGCAGCCGGATCGCCATCTGCTCGCCGTTGACCACCGGTTTGCCGCCGGCCGGGGCGCGGAACACCTTGCCGGCCACCAGCTGGTCACGCCGTCCCGGCTCGCCCACCCGGGCGCTCGCCGTCATCATTCCGGTCTCCGAGTCCAGCTCGAAGACGGTGGCCGCGGTCAGGCCGGCGATCTCCCGCAGATGCGGAGCCGTCAGATCCAGCACATGCTGCACCGACGGGGTGTCCTTGGTCATGAACCCCACCAGTTCGGCCAGCAGAAGCGTCTGCCGATCCGGCGTCATGACCGCCCCGCCGGGCCCCTCCACCTCGGGACCGGCTGTGTGCATCTCGCTGCCCACGCTCATGGTCATAAGGGTCGGCACCGCCGTCGCATGGTTGAGCCGCCGGCCACGTGTGCCGGGTCGCAAATCGGGTGCGGCCCGGTGCCCGGGACGTCACCCGGGGTCCCGGGGCAGGGGAGGGTCGCGCGCCGGATCGTCACGCTCAATCGCGCCCGTGGCCGGGAAAGCTGCCGCGTCGTGAAATCAGGATTGCCCGACTGTTTCGGAGTGATTGCGCTGGGAGCGCTCCCATGGAATGCTGTCGACATCGGCCAGCGATCCCCACCGATGTGTTGGCCGACCGTTCCCCGGCGCGCTCCCGCGCCGTCTTCGTCTCGAGGAGTCCTCATGAGACCCATCCCCACCCGTGCCAGGGCCTTCACGGCGGCCGCCGCCGTCGGCGTCGTCGCCGCGTCCGGCGTCGTCGCCGTGGCGACCAGCGCCAGCGCCGCGGCCGGCTGTCGCGTCGATTACTCGGTGAACCAGTGGAACACAGGATTCACCGGCAACGTCACGGTCACCAACCTCGGCGACCCGATCAGCGGAGGCTGGCGGCTCACCTGGACCTGGCCCGGCAGCCAGACGGTCACCCAGGCCTGGAGCGCCACGGTCACCCAGTCCGGGCAGAACGTCACGGCCACCAACCCGTCGTGGGCGGCGTCGCTGGCCACCAACGGCACCGCGAACTTCGGCTTCAACGGCAGCTGGTCGGGCACCAACACCGCGCCCGCCGCCTTCTCGCTGAACGGCACGGTCTGCAACGGTTCGACCGGCTCCCCGTCCAGCTCGCCGTCGACCTCCACGTCCCCGTCGACGTCCACCTCGCCGTCCACCTCGACCTCGCCGTCGGCCTCGGTGTCGCCGTCGACCTCGACGTCGCCGGGCACCAAGGTCGACAACCCGTACGCCGGGGCCAAGGGCTACGTGAACCCGGAGTGGAAGGCGAAGGCCGAGTCGGTGTCCGGCGGCAGCCGGATCTCCAGCAACCCGACCGCGGTCTGGATCGACCGGATCGCTGCCATCAACGGCACCACGGGCAGCAGCTCCAACGGCTCCATGGGCGTGCGTGACCACCTGGACGCGGCTCTGGCACAGGGCGCCGGCTACATCCAGTTCGTCATCTACAACCTGCCCGGCCGGGACTGCGCGGCTCTCGCCTCCAACGGTGAGCTGGGCCCGAACGACCTGCCGCGGTACAAGGCCGAGTACATCGACCCGATCGCCGCGATCCAGAGCGACGCGAAGTACAAGAACCTGCGGATCATCAACGTCGTCGAGATCGACTCGCTGCCGAACCTCGTCACCAACACCTCCGGCCAGCCCGGCGGCACGGCGATGTGCGACACGATGAAGGCCAACGGCGGGTACGTGCAGGGCATCGGTTACGCCCTGCAGAAGCTCGGCGGCATCGGCAACGTCTACAACTACGTGGACGCCGCCCACCACGGCTGGATCGGCTGGGACTCGAACTTCGGCCCCACCGCCAACATCATGCTGGACGCCGCCAAGGCTTCCGGTGACGTGAAGAACGTGCACGGCTTCATCACCAACACGGCCAACTACTCGGCCCTGCGTGAGCCGTTCGTGCAGCCGACCACCACGGTCGGCGGCCAGAGCGTCCGCCAGTCCAAGTGGGTGGACTGGAACATGTACACCGACGAGCTGACCTTCGCCCAGGCCTTCCGGAACAAGCTGGTCTCGATCGGCTTCGACTCGGGCATCGGCATGCTGATCGACACCTCCCGCAACGGCTGGGGCGGCTCGGCCCGGCCGACCGCGGCGAGCACGTCCACCGTCGTCGACACCTACGTCAACGAGTCCCGCATCGACCGCCGGATCCACGCCGGCAACTGGTGCAACCAGGCCGGCGCCGGCCTCGGCGAGCGTCCCACCGCGGCTCCGGCCACCGGTATCGACGCCTACGTCTGGGTGAAGCCGCCGGGCGAGTCGGACGGCTCCAGCAGCCTCATCGAGAACGACGAGGGCAAGGGCTTCGACCGGATGTGCGACCCGACCTACACCGGTAACGCCCGTAACGGCAACAGCATGACGGGCTCGCTGCCCAACGCTCCGATCTCCGGAGCCTGGTTCCCGGCGCAGCTGACCGAGCTCATGGCGAACGCCTACCCGGCGCTCTGAGCGACTGATCCAACCGGCGGCCGGCCGGCGCCCTCGTGGCGCCGGCCGGTCCTTCCTCTCGTGAGCCGGCCGTTCCCACACCGCCGTACGAGGGCATCGGGAACTCCGGTCGCCCGTGATGAGGTGCGGCGACTCGCGCGGTCCATGGTGGTCCAGAAGCCGCGGAGCCGGTCCGGCTCACTGCTCCTCTCCCGCCGAGCGCCCCACCCCGAAACCCTTCTCCGGTACGCGTGCGGCCGCCCTCAAAAGCACCCGGACAGTCCCCACGGCACCCGCGAGCCGCTGCCACTCGATCCCCTGCCGCGCCCGCCGGGCTGAGCCTGATCGGGCGGCTGGCGCCGCACGATCCGGCCCGGGCGGCTGGCGCCGCACGGGCCACCGGGTCCGGCTTCTCGCGGCGCGGCTGCCGGGTCGTGGCCGTAGCGCGCCGTCGGGTGAGAGATCGTCTTCGGTTGGCTCCCAGGGCTGTCCCTGCTGGCTCTTAAGAAAGGCTCCCTATCAGCGCATATCTGGTCCGATCCCTGGCCGCCAGGCCTCACCTCGGGGGTGGCGGGTAGCGGAAGTCGGACCTGGATCAAGGATTCCATGCCTGCGACGGCGACTCCAGGGAGGTGGAGACCCATCCGCCGTGGCGTTTCCACAGGTAGCCGGCTTCCTTAAACAACCAGCAGGGCTAGAGCTGACCCTGCGGGCCGAATCGCCCGGCCCGCCCCGCCCGCCTGCATGCCCGCCGGGCGGCGGGCGCGCACAGCGCACCGACGGTGTGCCCCCGAGCACCGCTGTGACACTCGTGAGCGACCGCGCAGGGCCGCGCGTGCGTGCCGAATCGCTCGGCCCCGTCTTCCGCCGGGCGGGCGCACACAGCGCACCGACGGTACGCCCCGGCGTCCCGGCGTCCCGGCGTCCCGGCGTCCCGGCGCCCTGTCGCCCTGTCGTCCTGTCGTCCGGTGGGCGGAGGGCCGGCGTGCAGGGCGTTGTGTGCTCGGAGAACGTGACACCCGTGGTGGGTGTGACGACACCCGTTGCGGGTGTCACGTCTGCGGAACACAGATAGCCGTGATCGGTGTCCCGTCTCCCCGGACGGGGACTCGTCTCCGCGTTCGCTGCCAGCCGGTGACCGTGGCGGTGATTCCGTGCGACGGCCGGCCGGTGCCGCACGCTGGAGTTCACGGGGCAGCGTCAGCGGCGATCGCCGAGGAGCCATCACCGGTCGGCCGGGTCGCTTCGCCGGTCCTGCTCAGCGACGAGCACACCGTTCACGTATTGCCGTCTACATGCGCAACCGTCGCGGCGGATGGGTCTTCGCCGGTCTTGGATCGCCGAGGGGTCATCGCGGGTGGTCGGGTTGTTTTGCCGGTCTTGCTCAGGGAGGAGCGTGCGGTTCGCGTATTGCCGTGTACTTGGGTGGCCGTCGCGGCGGATGGGTCTTCACCGGTCTTGGACCGCCGATCGCCGATCGCCGGTCATCGAATCCCTGGATCCAGGTCCGGTTTCTGCTGGCCGGCACCCGCGTCGTGAGGCCTGGCGAAGCGGGGCCGGACCGGATATGCGCTGGTAGCGAGTCTTCATTGATAAGCCGGCAGGGTCAGCCCTGAACGTCGGCCGAGCAAACACCCGCACCGTCCGGGATGCGGGCCGGCCCGCATCCCGGACGGTGCGGGTGCGGGTCAGCGTTTGGCGACGAAGAAGCGGTAGACGGCGCGGTACGGCGCCGCGGTCGTGCCGGAGCCGGTGCACGAGCCGGCCGGGGCGAGGCCACCGACCGTGTCGAGACGCTGGATGTAGGTGACCTTGCCGAAGACGCCGTCGCCGCGGTTGAGTTTCGACTCGATCAACAACTGCGGGATGCTGTTCGGGTGCTCGGAGGGGGCGCGCTCGGCGTTCGGGCCGTCGCCCTCCACGAGCGAGCCGTCCTGGTCGGACAGCCAGCTCGGGCCACGGAAATGCAGGGCGGTCACCTTCTTCACCGGGTGCATGGTGACGCCGGTGAGTGAGGCGGCCGGCTCCAGCAGGGTCCACGTGCCGCTCCGGCACTCGTAGATCTGCACGCCGCGGGCCTTGAGCACCGAGTGCAGGACGTTCCCGGCGGGCGGGTTCAGCACCGAGGGCACCCGCGGGTCGACCCCATGGAAGTTGTCGGCCTGCGTGGTGGGCGGCTTGGACTCGGCCGGCGCCCGGTCGGTGCCGGCGAACGAGACGCCGGCCGGCACGGCGACGGCGACGAGCGCGAGGGCGCCGAAGGCGCCGGCCACCTTCACCCGGCGGCCGGCGGACAGCACGCGAGCGGGCCGCCCGCCGGCCTCCCGATCAGGCGGCGGCCGGCGCCCGGCGAGCGGAAGCCGGTCGATGCCGGTGGGCGAGGGCATGCCGGATGACGGACCGGCGTGGTCGGGCCGCCGTGGCGCGACCGGCGGGTGCTGGTCGGCGGGCGGCTGTTGGCCGGCCGGTGGGCGCGGGTGGGCGGGCGGAAGCTGGGCCACGGAGTCCTCCCCTATGGACGGTGACGCTGCGCGCCCTCACGGTAGTGGCCCGTGGGGCGGGGGAGGCTCGTTGCGTCGGGAAATCACCCGGAGGAAGTGTTCCTATCTGGATGATCCGGGCATCGAGTAGAAACCGGTCGGCGCGGTCTGTGCCTCGAGACGGGCCCGCCGTGCCCGGGTCCGCAGCCGGACCAGCAGCATCACGCCCAGGAAGACGAAGACACCACCGACGATCAGGCCGGGCCCGAGCAGCGTGGTGTCCTCGGCGACCAGCGCCGTCTCGGTCTCCTCCGGTTCGATGGCCGCCCGGGTCGGTCTCTCCCCGGCCGGCTGGTTCGCGGCCGGCGGGTCCGAGGGCTCCGCGCTCGTCTCCGACGGGGACGGGGCGGCCTTCACCTCGCCACGCACCTGCGCCGCCGCGCCGCCGGCGGTCAGCAGGGTGTCCCCGGCGTCGAAGGCCCGCACCTCGAACTGCACGTCCCCGCCTTCGGGTCCGGTGAACGCGACCCGCCAGCGGCCGGTCACCGTACGCCCCCGGCAGGAGGTGCCCGGGTCGAGGTCGTTGTCGACGATCGTCGTGGTGATGCCCTCGGTACGGTCGGTGGTCCGGAACGGCCCGTCGTCCTCGAATCGGGTGACCTGGTACTGGCCGGGGTCGATCCGGGAGTGCATGAGCAGCGCCCACCGCACCTTGCGGCACTGCCGGTTCTCGGAGGTGACCACGGCGGTCACCGTCTGCCCGGCCCGCCCGGCGGTGAAACTGTCCGGCGCGGTCACCCGCACGCTGAACCCGTCCACGTCGGCGGCGGCCGGCGCCGCCCACACCACGGTATTCAGTACGGCGCCGGCGAGTACCGCGCCGGTGAGCGCGATGATCCGGTGACGCATGACGATCCCCCTTCGCTGGCCTACCGTCGATTCGCCTGCACTACTTAGTTCGCCCGCCGGGCGCGAATGGTTCAGCCGGTGGCCCGCGTCACTCACCCTCTGATCCTTATTTCTTCCTTAACCCGGCAACCTTTTCGAAGTTCGCGCAGCTCAGCGGGCCTGCGCGGAACGTAGTCAGGCGACTACGCAAAAAGTTCGGCCGGTGTTCATCCGATCCCCGGTCCGGCACGTAATCCGGGGAGGACACGGACCTGGGCCACGCAGGGGAAAGCAACGGCCGGGACCGGGTTCAGCAGAGCTTGAGCGCGGGGCGTTCCCCACGAACGCCGGCGTCCCACCGCCCACGGGACGTGACCGCACCAAGGAAAACGAGGAGTCCATGGCCCGCTCGAAGAACAACAAGGCGACCGCCACCCGGGTGGCGGTCGACGTCGGATCCACCGGCACGCGTCCGGCGTCGAAGACCGAGGTGGTCCTGCTCATCCTGAGCATCGTGGCCGCCGTCTGGGCCGTCGCGATGATGACCGCTCCGGGTCGCGTCGGGTACTACTACTTCTTCCTCTACGCCGATTACTTCATGGGCGTCATCAGCCTGGTGTCGCTCTCCATAACGATCATGCTGGGTCTCGTCGCCACCGACCGCCTCGTCCTCGGCGTTCGCCAGCGGGTGCTGTTGCAGTCCGCGCACCGCACCACCGGTGTGATCGCGGTCGGGGCGCTCTTCGTGCATGTCTGGACGAAGTTCGCCATGAAGAACATCGGCGTGATCGACATCTTCATCCCGTTCCTGACCGACGGCCTCAACAAGTGGTACGTCGGTCTCGGCCCGGTCTCCGGCTGGATCATGGTGCTGGTGCTCTGGTCCGGCCTGGCCCGGGCCAAGTTCATCGGCCGCGGCAAGCCCTGGATGTGGCGGGGTGTCCACGCGATCTCCTACCTGATGTGGCCGATCGCCCTCACCCACGGCCTGGCCGCGGGCCGTCCGGCGGCCACCTGGGTCATCGTCAGCTACGTCGTCTGCGTGCTCGGCGTGGTCGTCGGCCTCGCGGTGCGCCTGTCGGTGAGCCTCAACCGCCGCAAGGACTTCGCCTCGCCCGCCGGTGTCGGCGCGGTCAAACCGTCCGAGACGGGCACGCTGGTGCCGACCGCCACGGCCCCGATCCGCCGTCCGATGCGCCGCACCGAGCCGGCCGTCGACCTGCTGGCCCCGGCCGGTGGCCCGGAGACCATGGTGCCGGTCCCGTCCTGGAACCAGCCTCCGCCGGCCCGCCCGGTCAGCCCGGCGCCCGCTCCCGCGCCGGCTCCGGTGGAGGACGACTACCCGCCGCGCGGCCGCCGTCAGGCCGAACTGGAGGCGCCGCCCACGCCCCGCCAGCGCCGCCCGGCCGAGGACGACGACCGCTACGACACGCAGACCCGGATGTCGCGCCGCGACCTCGAGGACGAGCGGAACCGGTACGACGACGAACCGGCCCCGCGCTCCCGGGGCAGCCGCTCGCAGGAGCTGTACGACGAGGGCCCGCGTGGCCGCGGCCGCCGCTACGAGGACGACGACCGCTACGACACGCAGACCCGGATGTCCCGCCACGACGTCGAGTCGACCGGCGCCCGGCTGCGCCGCGAGCCGGAGTACGACGAGCCCCGCTCCCGCCACGACGTCGAGTCGACGGGTACCCGGATGCGCCGTGACGACCTCGAATCGACGGGTACCCGGATGCGCCGTGACGACGTCGAGTCGACGGGTACCCGGATGCGCCGTGACGACCTCGAGTCGACCGGCGCCCGGATGCGCCGCGAGCCGGAGTACGACGACCGCCCGCGTGGCCGCCGTCGCGCCGAGGACGACTACGACGCGACCCCCCGCGCGTCTCGTTCGGCCCGGTACGAGGAGCCCCGGTACGAGGAGCCCCGCTACCAGGAACCCCGCTACCAGGAGCCGCGTTACGACGAGCCCCGCTACGAGGAGCCGCCCCGCCGGCAGAGCCGCAGCGAGTTCGTCGACCTGGCGGACGGCGCAGGCTACCCGGCCGACGACACGGCGACCCTGGTCGACATGGGTTCCCGGCGGGCCCGGCGCGGCGAGCCCGGACGGGGCGGTGGGCGCCGCGGCGGGCGTGACGACACCGACGACGCCTACTTCTCCCAGCTTCGTGGCGACATGAGGGAAGCGAATTGAGCACGGCACAGGTTCCACCGGTCACGGCGATCGGCACGCCGCGGGTCACCGCGGGGTTCGACGAGTACGGTCGCCTGGACCTGCTGGCCCACCAGGAGGTGCACGGCGGTTTCGCGGCGCTCTCCTCGGGTGAGCTGATCGGTCTGGCCGACCGGATCGAGTTGCGCGGCCGGGGCGGGGCGGGTTTCCCGTTCGCCCGTAAGGTCCGCGCGGTGGTCGACTCGTGCCGCCGCCAGGAGCTGCCCCCGGTGATCGTGGTGAACGCCACCGAGGGTGAGCCGCCGTCCTGGAAGGACAAGGCGATCCTGACTCGGGGCCCGCACCTGATCCTGGACGGCGCGGCGCTGGCCGCCGCCGCCCTGGACGCCGAGGAGATCGTGATCGGCGTCGCCGACGACGGTGTCGGCCAGGAGTCGCTCGCCGCGGCGCTGGCCGAACGGAAGATGCCCTGCCCGACCCGGATCGTCCTGGTTCCGCACCGGTTCATCTCCGGTGAGGGCGGCGCCCTGGTCCGCGGCATCAACGGCGAGGCGCACATCCCGCCCGGCCGCAAGGTCCGGTCCAGCGACAACGGCGTGATGGGCCTGCCCACGCTGCTGTCGAACGCGGAGACGTACTCGCAGCTGGCGATCGCGGCCCGGCTCGGCCCGTGGGAGTACAACGCGGTCGGCATCCCGGAGGAGCCGGGCACCGTGATGCTCACGGTGGGTGGCTCCGCGACAGCGCCGGCCGTGGTGGAGGCGCCCACCGGCACCCCGCTCATGGAGGTGCTGGAGATGTGCGGCGCGGACATCGGCCCGGGTCTGCTGGTCGGCGGTTACCACGGCAAGTGGGTGAGCGCCGAGCAGGCGAAGACCATCCAGATCTCGCGTAAGGGGTTCGCGAAGGTCGGCGGCACCCTGGGCGCCGGCATGCTGATCCCGATCGGCTCGAAGACCTGCCCGCTCGGTGAGGTCGCCCAGGTCGTGCAGTACCTGGCCGGTGAGTCGGCCGGTCAGTGCGGCCCGTGCCGGATCGGTCTGCCGGACCTGGCCCGCGCGGTGACGCTGGTGTCGCTCGGCGGCAACGCGGTGGAGCAGGTGCGGCAGGCGGCCGGCCTGGTCAAGGGCCGGGGCGCGTGCAGTCACCCGGACGGCAGCGCCCGGTTCGCGCTGTCCGCCCTGGAGGTCTTCCGCGCCGACGTGCAGGCGCACGCCAACGGTGAGGGCTGCGGCAAGCCGGTGCGTGGCATCCTGCCGCTGCCCTACACGGCCGAGAAGGGGGCGCGCAAGCTGGCCCTGGACTGGTCGCGGTGCGACGGGCACGGGCTGTGTTCGGCGGTGGCCCCGGAGATCATCCGGCTGGACCACAACGGGTTCCCGGCGTTCCCGCAGACACCGCTTCCGCCGTGGCTGGAGGACGGTGCCCGCAAGGCGGTCAACGTCTGCCCGGCGCTCGCGCTGCGGTTGACCGAGCCCGTCGCCGTCAAGTGACGACACGGCGCGCGTCACGCGTACCCCGGCTGGTTCTGATCATGCTGGTGGCCGTGCTCGCGGCAACCGGCTGTGGCACCCCGCCGGCCGCGTCTCCCGAGCCCGCCACGACGCCGAACGGGACGGCCACCGCGTCCGCGAGCACGGCGGCGCGACCGGTGGCCGTCCCGGAGTCGCTCGCCTTCACCGGGACCACGCTGTCCGGCGAGAGGTTCGACGCCGCGAGTCTGGCCGGCAAGCCGGCCGTCCTCTGGTTCTGGGCGCCCTGGTGCGCCACGTGCGCCGGCGAGGCGCAATCTCTGGGCGACATCCATGCCGAGTACGGCGACAGGCTGGCGATCCTGGGAATCGCGAGTCTGGGCGGGGCCGACGAGATGAAGGATTTCGTCGCGGACTTCGAGCTGGAGGGGATCACCCACCTCGACGATCCGGGCGGCAAGCTGTGGAAGCGGTTCGGTATCGCGCAGCAGAGCTGGTACGTGATGGTCGACCGGACCGGGAAGATCGTCCACCGGGGTTACCTGGACGACCTCCAACTGACCGGCAAGGTGCGCGAACTCACCGCGTGAACGTCAACCGGGCGCGCGGGCGTGCGCGGCCAGCTCGTCGAGGGTCGCGAACCGCTCCGCCTCGGCCTGTGCGCCCCGCGGTGGCAGGCCTTCGAGGTCCCGGGCCGCCGGCGCCACCACGTGTTCCGCGCCCTGGACGAAGATGCCGCACTCCGGGTGGATCGTCCGGTAGTGGGCCGGGTTCTCGGCGGGGGAGAACGACGGCGCGCCCGGCTTGCGCCGGTCCGGCGGCTTGCCCTGCCAGCGCAGCAGCCAGATGCCTCGGGCCGGGAGATCGCCGCGCATCTGCTCTTCGAGCTCGTCCGCCCGGTCCCCGTCCCGGCCCACGAGGAGCCGGATCCGCGTGCCGGAGACCCCGGACTGGAGGGCGCCGCGCAGTACCCGGACCGGCCGCAGCTCGATGATCACGGTGACCAGGGCCGGCTCGCCGCGTGAGGGCTCGGCGTGCACCGCGGCGACGTCGGCCTCGATCACCGCGGTCGCCTCGGCGTACGCCGCACGCAGCGAATCTGGCGGACTCACCAGATCGGCCTGGCTGCCCGGGCGCAGCACCGAGAAGAAGCCCTCACCGGCCGGCGGGTGGACGGGAGCGTCGGCCGCCGGCGGGCCGGGAACGGGGGACGCCGGCGGGCCGGGTGTCGGCTCGTAGTCGATGATCGGCTGCTCGGAGCAGGAGACGAGCAGGGCGGCGGCCATCGCGAGGATGGCCGCCGCCCTGGGGAGTCTGGGGGTCATGGCCGCTTTGACGCGGCCGTCACACTCCGGGTTCCGGCGTTCAGAAGGTGGTGGGGGTGGTCGGGAAGGCGGGCTTCTCGGCCGGCATCACGATCCACAGCACCGGGTAGATCAGGATCTGGCTGCCCGGGACGAGGAAGAGGATCAGCACGAACAGCAGGCGGGCGATCCACGGGTCGAGGCCGAACCGGCGGGCCAGGCCCGCGCACACGCCGGCGATCATCCGGCCGTCCTGGGGGCGGACGAGACCCTGTCGGGCGAAGGTGTCGTGCACGGCGTTCATCGAGGTCCCCTACTTTCACTGTTGGTGAAACCGTGACTTCATGGTGTGCCCGTGGAGGGGTCCACGGCATCGGGTAGGGCCCCGATCCTTGTATCGGGGATCTCCATGAGGCCGCCGATATTTCCGCCCGGGACCCGGCCCTATACAGTGCGATCGGCACACGAAGGAGGCGCTCCGGGGGGAACGAGAATGGTCGATGGCGCATCGCCGGGCGAGCGGACCCAGCCGTTGCGGCCGCGTGACCCACGAGCCCTGGGCGACTACGAGCTGGTCGGCCGTCTCGGCGAGGGTGGCATGGGCACCGTCTACCTGGCCCGCGGCGCGACCGGACAACTGGTCGCGGTCAAGATGGTGCGGGCCGACCTCGCCTACGACGACGAGTTCCGGCGCCGGTTCCGCAGCGAGGTGAACCGGGCCCGCCAGGTGCCGCCGTTCTGCACCGCCGAGGTGATCGACGCCGACCCCGACCACGAGCACCCGTACCTGGTGGTCGAGTACGTGGACGGGCCCACCCTGGCCGACGTGGTCGAGCAGCGCGGGCCGCTGACCATCGCCAACCTGCACGGCGTGGCGATCGGGGTGGCCACCGCGCTGACCGCCATCCACGGCGCCGGGGTGATCCACCGTGACCTCAAGCCGCGCAACGTGCTGCTCGCACCGGGCAGTCCCAAGGTGATCGACTTCGGCATCGCCCGGGCCATGGAGGCGACCAGCGCGAACACGCGTACCGACCAGATGGTGGGCACGGTGGCGTACATGGCGCCGGAGCGGTTCAGCTCCGACCCGGGCACCCCCGTGACACCGGCCGCGGACGTGTTCGCCTGGGGGAGTGTGGTGGCGTACGCGGGCACCGGCCGTACCCCGTTCTGGGCCGACTCGCCACCGGCCACCGCGGCCCGCATCCTCACCCAGCCGCCCCGACTGGACGGCCTCAGCGGCCCGCTGCGCGACCTGGTGGCGCACGCCCTGGAGAAGGACCCGGCCAACCGGCCCAGCGCCCGCGAGCTTCTCGACCTGCTGATCTCCGGGGAACGCCCGGCGGCCTCCGCGGCCGCTCTCGCCGACCAGCCCGCTCTGCGCGCGGCGGCGGCCGAGGCACAGGCCGTGACCGGGTACACGCCGGCCCCGGGCGACACCGGCGACGAGGCGGCCGTGCCGACTCTGGCCATCCCACCCGGCATGGTCGGCTACGACGAGAACTCGATCGTCACCGTGCCGATCTCCGCGCCGCCGGCGCACACCCCGCCCACCGGCCCGCCGCCGCCCGAGCCGGCCCGCCGCTGGGCCCTGCCGGCCGCGGTGGCCTTCCTGATCCTCGCGGTGGTCGCCGGTTCGGTCATGCTGGCCCTCTCGCTGCGCCCCGACACTGGCGGCACGGCGGCGGTGCCCTCGGCGTCCTCGGCCGTTCCCGTGCCGGTGCCGTCGGCCGGCGACCTGTGGATCTCCGACGACCTGCGCCGGCAGTCGTACTGGCAGCCGAGCCGGCAGGACGGCGAGGGCGAATGCGTTCTCGACGCCGTGCAGGGACTGGTGGCGCGCCGCGGCACCGGCGGCACCTACAAGTGCCGGGGACCCGCCGATGAGCTCTCGGCCGATGTGCGTGTCGAGGTCACGGCCCGTCTGCTCACGCCGGGCAGTTGCGCGACCATCTGGTTCCGCAACGGCGGGAACCTCGGTTACCAGGTGCGGTTCTGTGAGAACCGGGTCTACGGCGGTGTGCACCGGGACAGCGCGGTCAGCGTGTCGAAGACGTTCCCGCAGACCGGGCCCATCGCGCTGGACACTCCGACCCGGATCGGGATCCTGGCCCGGGGCACGGAGTTGCAGATCTTCCTGGGCGGGGCCCGGATCGGCTCCATGCCACTGACGGAGAAGGACCTCCAGGGCGGCGGCAAAGTGGTGCTCGGCATCTACAACGAGCGTGATGCCCCGCGCGAGGCCCCGTACGCCGCGGCCTTCACCGACGTCGAGATCTGGAAGCTGTGACGGCGAAGGCCCGCTGACACCGGCCGGCCCGGTGCCGGGCCTCCGGTGCGTGACCGGAGGCCCGAACCGGCGTGCTCAGTCCTTGGCCAGCCCGGCCCGGCGCAGCGCGTCGGCCATGGCGCTGTTGCCGAAGCTGTTCGCGCCGCCCTGGCCGCCCCGCTGACCGCCGCCCTGGCGGGGCTGGCGCTGTCCGCCACCCTGGCGGCCCTGACCGCCGCCCTGGCCACCCTGGCGGCCCTGACCGCCGCCCTGGCCACCCTGGCCGGCCTGACGGGGGCCCGGCCCGCGGTCGTCGCGGTTGCGGCCGCCGCCCTGCCGCGGCTCGTCGGTCAGCCGCATGGTCAGCGAGATCCGCTTGCGGACCGGGTCGACCTCCAGGACGCGGACCTTCACCACGTCACCGGACTTGACCACCTCGCGCGGGTCCTGGACGAACTTGTCGGAGAGCGCCGACACGTGCACGAGACCGTCCTGGTGCACGCCGATGTCGACGAACGCCCCGAACGCCGCCACGTTGGTGACCTGACCCTCCAGGATCATGCCCGGCTGCAGGTCGGCGATCTTCTCGACGCCCTCGGCGAAGGTGGCCGTGGTGAACGCCGGGCGCGGGTCGCGGCCCGGCTTCTCCAGCTCCTTGAGGATGTCCGTGATGGTCGGCAGGCCGACCGTGTCGGTCACGAACTTGTCCGGGCGGATCGCCTTCAGCAGCGGGCTGTTGCCGATCATCGTCTTCACGTCCGACCCGGCGTCCGCCGCGATCGTCCGGACCAGCGGGTACGACTCCGGGTGCACGCTGGAGAAGTCGAGCGGGTCCTCACCGTCGCGGATCCGCAGGAAGCCGGCGCACTGCTCGAACGCCTTCGGGCCGAGCCGGGCCACCTTCTTGATCTCCTGGCGGTTCTTGAACGGGCCGTTGGCGTCGCGGTGCAGCACGATGTTCTCGGCCAGGCCGGCGGTGATGCCGGAGACCCGGGTGAGCAGCGGCGCGGAGGCGGTGTTGACGTCCACGCCGACGCCGTTCACACAGTCCTCGACCACGGCGTCCAGCGAGCGGGCCAGTTTCACCTCGGAGATGTCGTGCTGGTACTGCCCGACACCGATCGACTTCGGGTCGATCTTCACGAGCTCGGCGAGCGGATCCTGCAGACGGCGGGCGATGGAGACCGCGCCGCGCAGCGACACGTCCAGGCCGGGAAGCTCCTGCGAGGCGTACGCCGACGCCGAGTAGACCGACGCGCCCGCCTCGGAGACGACCACCTTGGTGAGCTTGGCCTCCGGGTGCCGCTTGATCAGCTCGGTGGCGAGCTTGTCGGTCTCCCGGGAGGCGGTGCCGTTGCCGATCGCGATCAGCTCGACGTCGTGTCTCGACGCGAGCGCGGCCAGCCGGTGGATCGACTCGTCCCATCTGTTCTGCGGCACGTGCGGGTAGATCGTGTCGGTGGCGACCACCTTGCCGGTGGCGTCCACGACCGCGACCTTCACCCCGGTACGGAATCCGGGGTCCAGCCCCATCGTGGCGCGGGTGCCGGCCGGCGCCGCCAGCAGCAGGTCACGCAGGTTGGCCGCGAAGACGCGCACCGCCTCGTCCTCGGCCGCCTCGCGCAGCCGGACCCGCAGGTCGGCGCCGAGGTGGATGAGGATCCGGGTGCGCCACGCCCACCGGACCGTGTCGATCAGCCACCGGTCGCCGGGACGGCCGTGGTCGCTGATCCCGTTGCGCCCGGCGATGCGGGCCTCGAAGTAGCCCTCGTCCTCCTCCGGATGCGGCTCCATGGTGAGGTCGAGGACGTCCTCCTTCTCACCGCGCAGCATCGCCAGGATGCGGTGCGAGGGCAGCTTCGTGTACGGCTCGGCGAAGTCGAAGTAGTCGGAGAACTTCGCCCCGTCGGTCTGTTTGCCGTCGCGCACCTTGGCGACCAGGCGGCCCCGCTTCCACATCTGCTCCCGCAGGTCACCGATCAGGTCGGCGTCCTCGGCGAACCGCTCGATCAGGATGGCCCGCGCCCCGTCCAGGGCGGCCTGCGGGTCGGCCACGCCCTTCTCGGCGTCCACGAACGCCGCGGCGGCCGCCTTCGGGTCGACCGTGGGGTCGTTCAGCAGGCCCTCGGCGAGCGGCTCCAGACCGGCCTCGCGGGCGATCATCGCCTTGGTCCGCCGTTTCGGCTTGAACGGCAGGTAGATGTCCTCCAGCCGGGCCTTCGTGTCGGCTTCGAGGATCTGCTGCTCCAGGGTCTCGTCGAGCTTGCCCTGGGAGCGGATCGACTCCAGCACCGCGGCCCGCCGGTCCTCCAGCTCCCGCAGGTAGCCCAGGCGCTCCTCGAGCGTACGCAACTGGGCGTCGTCGAGCGTGCCGGTCACCTCCTTGCGGTAGCGGGCGATGAACGGCACCGTGGCCCCGCCGTCGAGCAGCTCGACCGCGGCGGTGACCTGACCTTCCCGTACCCCGAGCTCCGAGGCGATGCGCTGATGGATAGCTGTCGTCACGCCGACGATTGTTACCGAGGCCGCCGCGGGTTGTCGCGCCGCCCCGCAGGGTCGGCCGCGCAGTCTTCACCCGGCGGACGCCTCGGGCCCGTTCCGCGGACGGGACGGGGCCTGTTGTGGTACGCCGGGATTCGTACCGGAGCCCCCTCGCGTACCCCGATGTCGCGAATGTCACGCCGGGCCGTGGCGGCGGCAGTCGGCCGCCAAGATCGGCCGGGATCGGCCCGGACCGGCCTCCCGGCCCCCCGAAAAGGGCTTTGAACTGCGAAAACAGCCCTCCTGAGGTGCCGTTGCGGCGGGGTTGCCGGGAGGGTTCCGGACGGGATCCGATGACACTTGGTAGGAGGTACTAGAGACAACCGATTTGGCCTTTGGCACTCTTGTCACATGACGCTTGCTGTCCGGGCGGTCGCCGCCACTGATCAGGGCCTGGTCCGGTCCAATAACGAAGACGCCGTCTTCGTCGGTAATCGACTCTTCGTGGTGGCGGACGGCATGGGCGGACTGCCTGCCGGAGAGCTGGCGAGCGACATCCTGGTGCAGACGCTCAGCGCCGTCGACTCGACGCCGGACACCGGTGAGCCGTTGCAGGATCTGATCAGCGCCCTGCAGACCGCCAACGAGCGGATCGAGGCCGCCGTGGCCGACGACGACGCCCGTGACGGCATGGGCACCACGGTCACCGCGCTCCTGCTCTCCGGCGACCGGCTGGCCGCCCTCAACGTCGGCGACTCCCGCTGCTACCTGCTCCGTGACGGCGAGTTCACCCAGCTCACCCGGGACGACACCTACGTCCAGGCGCTTGTCGACCAGGGCGTGCTCACCCCCGACGACGCCCGCCGCCATCCGCAGCGCGCCCTGGTCACCCAGGCCGTGCAGGGCGGCCCCTTCCGCCCGGCCGGCCGGATGATCCCGGCCCGCGTCGGTGACCGTTACCTGCTGTGCAGCGACGGCCTGTCCGATTATGTCGAGGACGTGGTCATCGCCCACACGCTGCGCGAGGTCGCCGACCGCAAGACCTGCGCGGCCGAGCTGGTCAACCGCACCCTGGAGAACGGCGCCCCCGACAACGTGACCGTCATCGTCGCCGACGTCATCGACGTCTGACCGTCGCGATTCACGGGCGGGAGGGCCGCGCCTGCCCGTGAATCGTGTCCTGCCGTCAGGACAGCTCCAGAAAATCCCGGATCGCGTCTTCCACGGCATTCATCGCCGAATGGGAAACGAAGCCATGGAACTCGGGCAGCGCGGATCGATCCAGGATCTGGACGACACCGTGGATCCGGACCCGGGCGCCACTCAGTGGATCCCCGTCGCCCCATGGCACGGCCAGATGGTCGGGGTGGGGTCCTACCGAGCGGAGGATGCGACGGGGCGGGACAGCTAGTCCGCGTCCAGGCGGGCGGCCAGGGTCTTCGGGGCCACCGCGCGGAACGCGTCCTCGCACAGCTCGGCGATCTCGGACCAGTCCGGATCCCGGTCGAGCCGGACGCCGAGCCAGCCGCGGTGGCCCACATAGGGTGGCCGGAAGAACCGCTCCGGGTCGGCTTTGATCAGCTCCTCCTGCGCGCCGGCCGGGGCGGCGCACCAGAGGAGCGGAAAGTCGTCGTCGTGGTGCCCGCCGGCCCAGAGCATCACGAACATCTTGCGGTCACGGACGAAGAAGGCGGGCGTACCGTGGCTGAGGCGCTCGGTCGTCTCGGGCAGGGCCAGGCAGATGCCGCGGACGCGGTCGGTCGAGTCCATGTCCCGCATTCTGCCCCGCGGGTGTGACATATCCTCGGCGCGTGCTTCTGACGACCGAGCGGCTCATCCTGCGGCGTTTCCGGGCGTCCGACGCGCCGGTGCTGTCGGCCTACCGGTCGGATCCGGAGGTGGCGCGCTACCAGTCGTGGGAGGCGCCCTTCCCGCTGGAGCGGGCCCAGATCGCGGTCCGCAACTTCGCCGCCGGCTCCCCGGACAAGGCAGGCCATTTCCAGTACGCGGTGGAGCTCGCCGCCGAGGAGACCCTCATCGGGGACGTGTACGTGCGCCTGCACGACAACCTCAGGCAGGCCGAGATCGGGTTCACCTTCGCCGGGCCGTACCAGAAGCGGGGTTTCGCGACCGAGGCCGTGAGCGCCGTCCTGGACCGGCTGTTCGGCCGGCAGGGGCTGCACAAGGTGACGGGGGAGTGCGACGCGCGCAACGTCCGCTCGGCGGCCCTGATGGAGCGGCTCGGCTTCCGGCGCGAGGGCCTGCTGCGGCAGCAGACCTTCCTCAAGGGCGAGTGGACCGACGACCTGCTCTACGGCCTGCTCGCGACCGAGTGGCGGGGACGGCCCGAAGACCGCCCCCGCCGACCGGTCAGCCCTCGTGCTTGAGCCAGACGGCGCCGAGCGGGGGCACCCGCAGTGACACCGAAGCGTCGAAACCGTGCCACGGCAGGTTCTCCGCGGTGGCCTCGCCCAGGTTGCCCACGCCGGAGCCGCCGTAGAGCTCGCTGTCGGTGTTGACCACCTCGGCCCAGCGGCCGGCCCGGGGCAGCCCGATCCGGTAGTCCTCGTGCGGGATGGCGGCGAAGTTGACGACGCAGGCCAGCGTGTCGCCGTTCGGCGCGAAGCGGAGGAAGGAGAAGGTGTTGTGCTGCGAGTCCTCGCTGGTGATCCACCGGAAGCCGGACGGGCCGGTGTCCTGCGTCCAGATCGCCGGGGTCTCCCGGTAGAGCCGGTTCAGGTCGGTGACCAGGCGTTTCACTCCGGCGTGCTGCTCGTCGTCGAGCAGGTGCCAGTGCAGGCCGCCGCCCTCGTTCCACTCGAACTCGTCGCCCATCTCGGAGCCCATGAAGAGCAGCTGTTTGCCGGTGAAGGCCCACATGAAGCCGAGCAGGGCGCGGGTGTTGGCCAGTTTCTGCCACAGGTCGCCGGGCATCTTGCCGGTCAGTGAGCCCTTGCCGTGCACCACCTCGTCGTGGCTGATCGGCAGGACGTAGTTCTCGCTCCAGGCGTAGACGGTGGCGAAGGTCATCTGGTGGTGGTGCCACTGCCGGTAGATCGGCTCCTTCTCCATGTAGGAGAGGGTGTCGTTCATCCAGCCCATGTTCCATTTGAAGCCGAAACCGAGGCCGCCCAGGTGGGTGGGCCGGGTGACGCCGGGCCACGCGGTCGACTCCTCGGCGATCGTCATGACGCCGGGGTGATGCTTGTAGACGGTCGCGTTCATCTCCTGCAGGAAGCTGATCGCGTCCAGGTTCTCCCGGCCGCCGTACTGGTTGGGGGTCCACTCGCCGTCCTTGCGCGAGTAGTCCAGGTAGAGCATCGAGGCCACCGCGTCGACGCGCAGGCCGTCGGCGTGGAACTCCTCGCACCAGTAGAGGGCGTTGGCCACCAGGAAGTTGCGGACCTCCTTGCGGCCGTAGTCGAAGACGTAGGTGCCCCAGTCGGGGTGCTCGCCGCGCCGCCAGTCGCCGTGCTCGTAGAGCGGGGTGCCGTCGAACCGGGCCAGCGCCCACTCGTCCTTCGGGAAGTGCGCGGGCACCCAGTCCAGGATCACGCCGATGCCGGCCTGATGCAGCTTGTCGACCAGGTGACGGAACTCGTCCGGGCTGCCGAACCGTGAGGTCGGCGCGTAGTAGCCGGTGACCTGGTAACCCCACGAGCCGCCGAACGGGTGTTCCATGACCGGCATCAGCTCGACGTGCGTGAAGCCCGTCTCGACGACGTAGTCGACCAGATGCTCGGCCAGCTCCACGTAGCTGAGGCCGGGCCGCCACGAGCCGAGGTGCACCTCGTAGACGCTGATCGGCTCCTGGTGCCAGGACTTGCGGGACCGTTCCCGCATCCACTGTTCGTCGTGCCACTGGTAGGTGGACTGGAACACCACCGACGCGGTCGCCGGGGGCACCTCGGTGTGCTGGGCCAGCGGGTCGGCGTGCTCGCGCCAGACCCCGTCCCGGCCGAGGATCTTGAATTTGTACTTGCTGCCGAGATGCGCCGCCGGGACGTACAGCTCCCAGACGCCGCTGGAGCCGAGCGACCGCATCGGCCACCCGTCGAACGGCCCCCAGCCGGCGAAGTCGCCGATCACCTGCACGCCGCGGGCGCTCGGCGCCCATACTGAGAAGGCCACCCCGGTGCCGCGCGGCTGCGCACCCAGGACCTTCCACAGCTTCTCGTGCCGGCCCTCGCCGATCAGGTGCAGGTCCAGCTCACCGAGGGTGGGCAGATGCCGGTACGGGTCGTCGCACTGCGTCCCGTCCACGTCGAGGCGGTAGTCGAGGACGGTGCCGGGCAGTTCGGCGGCGAAGATCCCGTCCTCGTGGACCTTCGTCATCTCGTGGCGTTCCCCGTCGTGCAGGACCGCGACGTGCTCGGCGCTCTTGCGCAGGGCCCGGATGACGGTGCGCCCGGCGTGCGGATGCGCGCCCAGGACGGCGTGCGGATCGTGGGTGTCCCCGGCGATCACGCTGTTCATGGCCCGCTGGTCGGCAGCGAGCGGAGAGGTGGACTGACCGATCATGATCTTGGGTTGCCCTCCGGGGTTCATCCGGCGAGCCTGGCGATCGACCGCAGGGGGATCCGCAGCCAGCCGGGCCGGTGCCGGGCTTCGTACGCGGCCTCGTAGACCGCCTTGTCGAGCTCGTACGCCGACAGCAGCGCACCGCGTGAGCGCGGGTCGGTGCCCGCCGCGTTCGTGTATCCGTCGCAGAACGCCGTCCGGTTGCGGTCGACCCACTCCCGGGCGCGTGCCGCGAGGTGCTCGTCCTCGTCCTGGTCGACCAGCAGCTGATAGGCCGCGTACTCGTAGGAGCGCAGCACCCCGGCCACGTCACGCAGCGGCGAGTCGGGCAGCCGCCGCTCGTCCAGCGGCTGGCCCGGCTCGCCCTCGAAGTCGATCAGCAGCCACCCCTCCGGGGTGCGCAGCACCTGCCCGAGGTGCAGATCGCCGTGGATGCGCTGGACCTCGACCTGCTCGCCGGTCTGC
Source organism: Actinoplanes sp. NPDC049802 (assembly GCF_040656595.1). Classification (NCBI taxonomy): domain Bacteria; kingdom Bacillati; phylum Actinomycetota; class Actinomycetes; order Micromonosporales; family Micromonosporaceae; genus Actinoplanes; species Actinoplanes sp. NPDC049802. The sequence continues at coordinate 7,830 of NZ_JBFAMR010000035.1, read as the reverse complement.
GCGGTGAACCGGTCGGTGATCGCCGGAACGTACTGCTGGAGCTCGGGGACCGCGTTGGCGGCGGTGCGCAGCCGGGCCAGCACGGCGTCGACCGGGAACGGCGACGGGCCGGCGCCGAGCTCGGCGGCCAGCGTGAGGTGCACCGAGGCGACCGCCTCGCCGAGCCGGAACGACTCGCCCTGGAAGTCGCCGCCCACCTCGTCGGCGTGGTAGGCCGCGTCGGCGAACAGATCCCGCGCCGAGGCGGTCGCCATCGCCCAGCCCTCGGCCGAGTTGACCGCGTACTGCGTGATCATGCCGAGCGAGCAGTCGTCGGCCTGGAAGGAGCCGAGGAGACGGGCCACGTGCCCGTTCCCGGCCCGGCCGAGCACCCGGTTCAGCTCGATGTCCGGGTTGACGCCGCAGGTGACCCGGCGGAACAGTTTGAGGATCGCGTCCTGGTCGAAGATGACGCTGGTGTTGCTCTGCTCCGCGTCGAAGACCCGCGGCCAGGCCTCCAGCGGCAGCATGACGCCGGGCTCCCGGTCGAAGGTGATGTCGCCGACCGGCTCGGCCCGGTCGAGCAGCCCCAGAAGGTACCGCGCGGCCACCGGATCGTAGAGGGCGTCGTAGCCGACCCGCCCGTCGTCGGCGGTGCCGATGGTGGCGACCGCGCTGTACTCCGGTATGGGGCCGGCGCCCCAGCCGACCAGGACCTGGTAGCGCTCGGAACTGCCGTCGGTGTACTCCACGTCGACGAGGACCAGCTCCAGATCCTCGCCCAGCGACGTGGCGGACGCCTGTTTGACCGAGGCGAGAACCCGGCTGCGCCCGGCGTACCAGCGCTGTTTCGGTAACCACTCGGCGAAAGGCAGCGTCATTGCTTCTCCTCCGACCCGCACAACTGGAACCAGTAGAACCCGTGGCCTGGAAGGGTCAAAAGGTACGGCAACTGGCCGATCCGGGGGAAGTTGACGTGCCCGGTCAACTCCACGGGGGTGTAGCCGTTCCAGTGCTGCAGATTCAGCTCGATCGGTTGCGGGAAGCGTGACAGGTTGTTGACGCAGAGGACCACATCGTCGCCGTGTTCGCGCAGATAGGCGAGAACCGACGGGTTGGAGCCGCCCAGCTCACGGAACGTGCCGACGGCGAACGCCTCGTGCCGCCGGCGAACCGCCAGCATGGTCCGCGTCCAGTTCAGCAGGGAGGTCGCACTGTCCCGCTGGGCCTCCACGTTGACCGCCTGGTAGCCGTACACCGGGTCCTGATTGACCGGCAGGTAGAGACGGCCCGGGGTGGCGGTGGAGAAGCCGGCGTTGCGGTCCGGCGTCCACTGCATCGGGGTCCGCACGCCGTCGCGGTCACCGAGCCAGATGTTGTCGCCCATCCCGATCTCGTCGCCGTAGTACAGCACCGGCGAGCCGGGCAGCGACAGCAGCAGGGCGGTGAACAGCTCGATCTGATTGCGGTCGTTCTCCAGCAGCGGGGCGAGGCGGCGCCGGATGCCGACGTTCGCCTTCATCCGCGGGTCCTTGGCGTACTCCGAATACATGTAGTCGCGCTCTTCGTCGGTGACCATCTCGAGCGTCAGCTCGTCGTGGTTACGCAGGAAGATGCCCCACTGGCAGTTGTCCGGAATGGAGGGCGTCTGCGCCAGGATCTCCGAGATCGGGAAACGCGACTCGCGGCGGACGGCCATGAAGATCCGCGGCATGAGCGGGAAGTGGAACGCCATGTGGCACTCGTCGCCACCGGACTTGGCGTCGCCGAAGTACTCCACCACGTCGGCCGGCCACTGGTTCGCCTCGGCCAGCAGCACCCGGCCCGGGAACTCGTCGTCGATCACCTTGCGGCAGTGCTTCAGGAACGCGTGGGTGGCCGGCAGGTTCTCGCAGTTGGTGCCCTCCTGCTCGAACAGGTACGGCACCGCGTCCAGCCGGAACCCGTCGATGCCGAGGTCCAGCCAGAACCGCAGCACGTCGAGCATCGCCTCCTGCACCGCCGGGTTCTCGTAGTTGAGGTCCGGCTGGTGCGAGAAGAACCGGTGCCAGTAGAACTGCCGGCGCACCGGGTCGAACGTCCAGTTCGACTCCTCGGTGTCGACGAAGATGATCCGCGCGTCGGAGTACTTCTCGCTCGTGTCGTTCCAGACGTAGAAGTCGCCGTACGGCCCGTCCGGATCGTGCCGGGACGCCTGGAACCACGGGTGCGAGTCGGACGTGTGGTTCATGACCAGGTCGGTGATCACCCGGATGCCGCGCTTGTGCGCCGCGTCCAGCAGGGCCACGAAGTCGTCGACCGTGCCGAACTCCGGCAGCACCTTGTAGAAGTCGCGGATGTCGTAGCCGCCGTCACGCAGCGGGGAGTCGTAGAACGGCGGCAGCCAGAGGCAGTCGACGCCGAGCCACTGCAGATAGTCGAGCCGCTCGATGAGCCCACGCAGGTCGCCGCCGCCGTCGGTGCCCGAGTCGTAGAACGCCCGGACCAGCACCTCGTAGAAGACGGCGCGCTGAAACCAGGTGCGGTCCGCCGGAAGCGCCCGGGCGTGACCGAACTCGTCGGAACTCGGGTGTTCGACCACACCGTCCTCGGTGTGACTGCCCTCGGCCGGATCGTGCTCGCTCGTCAGCTCCATCGAGTTATCCCCCTACCCCGTCGTGACGACGAAGATGTGCGCCGGCTCGACGAACGGATCGATCCGGACCGCGTTGTACTGACCCCACTCGTACGTCGCCCCGCTGATCTGGTCGACGACCGTGAACCGGTCGTGCCAGTCCAGGCCCAGCGCCGACATGTCCAGACTGGTGTTGCCCCACTGCACGTTGCTGGAGTCGAACGAGCAGATGACCAGGACGGTGTTGCCGGTGTCGGGATCCCGCTTGGAGAAGCAGAGCAGCGCGCCGTTGTCGATCTCGTGGAAGCGGAGGTTCCGCAGCCAGTGCAGTGCCGGGTTCTCCTGGCGGATCCGGTTCAGCTTGGTCAGGTACGGCGCCAGCGACCGGCCGGACCGCTCCGCCGCGGCCCAGTCACGAGGCTTCAGCTCGAACTTCTCGTTGTCGATGTACTCCTCGGCGCCCGGCCGGGCCACGTGCTCGAACAGCTCGTACCCCGAGTACAGGCCCCAGGACGGGGTGAGCATCGAGGCCAGCACCGCGCGGATCTTGAACATCGGCGGGCCGCCGTGCTGGAGCGTCTCGTGCAGGATGTCCGGCGTGTTCGGCCAGAAGTTGGGCCGCATCCAGTCGGCCGAGGCGAGCAGCTGACCCATGTACTCGCGCATCTCCTGCGCGCTGGTCCGCCAGGTGAAGTAGGTGTACGACTGGGTGAAGCCGATCTTGCCGAGCCCGTTCATCATCGCCGGGCGGGTGAACGCCTCGGCCAGGAACAGCACGTCCGGGTCGGTCTCCTTGACCTTCGGGATCAGCCACTGCCAGAAGTTGACGGCCTTGGTGTGCGGGTTGTCGACCCGGAAGATCTTTACCCCGTTGCGCACCCAGTGCATCACCACGCGGTAGACCTCGTCGCGCAGCGTGCGGTAGTCGTTGTCCCAGTTGATCGGGTAGATGTCCTGGTACTTCTTGGGCGGGTTCTCGGCGTACGCGATGGTGCCGTCCGCCTTCGTGGTGAAGAACTGCGGGAACTGCTTGACCCACGGGTGGTCCGGCGCGGCCTGCAGCGCGAGGTCCAGCGCCACCTCCATGCCCAGCTCCTCGGTCCGCTCCCGGAAGTACCGGAAGTCGTCGAGAGTGCCCAGCTGCGGGTGGACGGCGTCGTGGCCGCCCTCGTCGGAGCCGATCGCCCACGGCGAGCCGACGTCCTCCGGCCGGGCCACCAGCGTGTTGTTGCGGCCCTTGCGGTTGATCTTGCCGATCGGGTGGATCGGCGGCAGATAGACCACGTTGAAGCCCATCGCCGCGACGGCCGGCAGTCGCTCCGCCGCGGTCCGGAACGTGCCGTGCCTGATCGGGGTGGCGTCCGGGCCGACCTCGGCGCCCTCGGAGCGCGGGAAGAACTCGTACCACGCCGAATAGAGGGCCCGGGTGCGGTCCACCCAGACGGCGAACGAGCGGGTCGTGGTGACCAGGTGCCGCACCGGGTTGTGCCAGAGCAGCTCCTCCAGGTCCAGCGCCGGGGTGACCCGGGCGAACAGCGACCTCTGCTCGTCGCGCAGCGCGGCCGCCGCGTCGCGGACCGCGTCCTCGTGCTCGGCCGGCACGATCTTGGTGGCCAGGTCCAGCACGTCGGCGCCCTCGGCCAGATCGTTCGCCAGATCCTCCGCGCCCTGGCCGGCACCGATCTTCTTCACCACGGCGTCGCGCCACGTCCGGTACGGATCGTCGAACGCCTCCACCGTGAACGTCCACCGGCCCACCTGGTCCGGGCGGATCGTGGCGTGCCACTGGTCGAGGCCCGGCTCGCCCGGGGTCATCCGGGTGAACGGCTTCGTCTCGCCGTCCGGGCCGCGCCATACCACGTTCACACCGAGCGCGTGGTGCCCTTCGCGATAGGACACTGCCGAGACCGGCACCAGTTCGCCGACCACCGCCTTCGCGGGATAGCGGCCGCCGGAAACAGCCGGCGTCACGTCTTCGATGGGGAAGCGACCGGTCATGATCTCCACCGTAGTCAGAGGGGCGCGGGAGGACTCGGCGACCGGGAAAACCACCGCCGGCGTCCTTTGACTTCTCCGCAGTGGAGGCTTTGAAACGGCCGATCGCCGATGCGTCCCAACCTACCGGAGCGGGTTGACCACGGCGCATCCGGACGCGGCCGTGCGCCGCTGGAAAACACGACGATTTCACCTGCCCGCAACAGCCGTTCACCTTTACCGGTCGGTATCGGCGGAACCGTGCCGGCGAGCAAGATCACGTCGTACGCCCGCGGGGTCGCGGTCACCGGAACTCCGGACGCCGCGGGAGCGGCCGGAGCGGTCAGGGGAGTGCGTCGGTTGCCGTGCGTTGCCATCGAGGACCCGCCCTCAAGAATGGTCAGTCATCTCCGAGTTGTATCCCTGACGCGAGCCGGCTCCCGGCAAGCGCCTGAGGGAGGAGACCGACGTGGCCGGACCGTCCACCGCACTGTCCCCGGTGATCGCTGCCAGCACACATTGGCTGGCCCGCGCCTACCCCGGAGGCGACTCCAACACCGTCTCGCACACCCTCGCCGAACTCCAGGCCCGGCAGGCCGTCACGGTCGCCGCCTGGCTGCGCTACCCGACCGAGATCGACGCCGCGCTCGTGGCGATCGCCGGGCCCGGCGGCTCCGCCGTCCTCGACTGGAAGGCCGGCAGCGAGCCGGACGACGAGTTCGCCGACGGCGAGGGCTGGCGCACCTGGGTCGACGAGGTCGTCGTCAGCTGGGCCGCCTGCCTGCTCGCCGACCCGCTGCTGGCCCGCCGCGGCGTCGACGCCGTGATCGCCGCGATGCCGCTGCCCGACTCGCGGCCCCGCCCGCAAGGCCGCCGGAACGCGGGCATGCCCACCGAGTTCCGCCGGCTGCTCCAGCCCGACGGCCGCGACCGGGAGGCCGCCATCCTGCTGCGCCACCCCGACCTGCTCGAACCGATCGCGTCGATGCACCGCGACACCCTGCTCTACCTGCTCGATGCCGAAGCCGGGTCCAACGGCCTCGCTCCGCTCGGCGGGGATCGCGCCCTCTGATCCGCCCCGATCGGCGGGGTCGCTTCCTCGAGGCGTTCCGCCGGCGGGTCGCTTCCCGAGCCGGATCCCGGCTGCGGGTGCTCAACCCGTGTACTTCCCCCTCCTGAGGGTTCGCGTGCACGCGGGCGCGCGGGCCCGCCGGAACGGGAGGGGTCTCAGGCCGCAAGGCCGGCACCGGAACTGTCCTCCTGGGTGCCGGCCTTGCGGCCTCCTGCTCTTGCGCCCGGTACGCCGCGGAGGACGCCGGAGGCGGCGCGGGCAGGTCAGGCCAGGCGGGCCGGGAAGCCGCCGGTGGCGATCGGGCCCCACGACTCGATCGTCACCCGGATGAGACATTTGCCCTGATCCCGCATGGCCTGGCGGTACTCGTCCCAGTCCGGGTGCTCGCCGGAGATGACACGGAAGTACTCCACCAGCGGCTCCAGCGCCTCCGGCAGGCCGAGCACCTCGGCGACGCCGTCCACCTGCACCCACGGGCCGTTCCACTCGTCCGACAGGACGCAGACCGAGACCCGCGGGTCGCGGCGGACGTTCATCGCCTTGGCCCGCTCCGGATAGCTGGAGATGACGATCCGGCCCTCGGCGTCGACGCCGTACGCGTTCGGCGACGACTGCGGACGGCCGTCCTTACGAGTGGTCATCAGGATCGCCCGGTGCCGGGGCCGGAGGAACTCCAGCAGCCCGGCCCGGTCGACCCGGTCGTTCGTCGCGATCGAGCGCGCCATCGGTCGTACCCCTCGAAATGGTTTCAGCGGGTTGCGGTCGCGTCCACGGCGACGGCGCCCGGGTGCCGGCCGCCCGGACCGGCCGCCGCCTGGTGCGCCGCCATGGCCGCACCGATCAGGCCGGCGTTGTTGAGCAGGGTGGCCGGGACGATCGGGGTGCGGATGTCGATGAGCGGAAGAAACTTCTCCGACTTCTTGCTCACACCGCCGCCGACGATGAACAGGCGGGGGGAGAGCAGCATCTCCACGTGGCGCAGGTAACGCTCGACCCGGGCCGCCCACCGCTCCCAGCTCAGGTCCTCGGCCTCCCGGATCCGGTCGGAGGCGAGCAGTTCGGCGTCGGCGCCGTCGATCTCGACGTGGCCGAACTCGGTGTTCGGGATCAGGACGCCGTCCGAGAACAGGGCGCTGCCGATGCCGGTGCCGAAGGTCAGCATCATGATCAGGCCGGACTGGTCGCGGCCCGCCCCGAACGCCACCTCGGCCACCCCGGCCGCGTCGGCGTCGTTGAGCACCGTCACCGGCATGCCGAGCCGGTCGCTGAAGATCTGGGCGGCCGGCGCGTCGATCCAGGACTTGTCCACGTTGGCGGCGCTGCGGGTCACGCCGTCGACCACGACGCCGGGGAAGGTCACGCCGATCCGGTCGAAGCCGTCGAACGCGGCGGCCACCCCGGCCACCGCCGTCGCGACGCTGTCGACGTCGGCCGGCTGCGGCGTGGGCACGCGGAACCGCTCGCCGAGCAACTCGCCGGTGGCCGCGTCGACCGGTGCGCCCTTCACTCCGGACCCGCCGATGTCGATACCGAGGATGGTCATCGTCTTCCTTCTGCCGTACGAAACTCGCTGGTGGGTGTCTACCACGCGGGACCGGCGCCGAATCCTCCGCGGCGGTCCTCGGCATGTCCGACACTCGAGGGTGAATCCACCGCGTGTCTCCGCGTTCACGCAACGTCACTCATACTTTCGGCTATCCAAGAGTAGGCTTCTCGGTTAGCGTTGCATTTCAGAACGGTCGCCGCGTGCGGGCACGGCTCTCTGCCCGTCTGATGGAGGACCACTCATGACCCTGACCGAAACATCGCATCAGCCCGTACACGCCGTCTCCGGTAACAGCGCGTCAGACCTTTTGGCCGTGATGAGCGCCACCGCACCGGGACGCCGGAGAGACCGGCTCCGCGCCCAGGCGATCGAGGCCTGGCTGCCACTCGCGCGTCACCTCGCCCACCGTTACTCCGGCCGCGGCGAGCCCACCGACGACCTCATCCAGACCGCCACGGTCGGCCTGATCAAGGCCGTCGACAAGTTCGACCCCGACCGCGGCGTCGACTTCGCCGGCTACGCCATCCCGACCATCATCGGCGAGATCAAACGCCACTTCCGCGACCGCACCTGGTCGGTCCGGGTCCCGCGCCGGCTGCAGGAGCTGCGGCTGGCCATCACCGAGGCCAACGCCACACTCACCCA